>JAKQKW010000046.1 GCA_029560455.1 Candidatus Rifleibacteriota bacterium | reverse complement strand
GTTGCCGTAATTGAAGATAATGGCGTGTGCGGCCTCGCGAAAGCATTTGAGCATGTGCTTGTGGTAGTTGCCATGCACCTTGTCGATAACCGGGTGATCGAAAACCTGCAGTGTCTTGAGAAACAGCTGCAGCGCGATACCGGCATTCTTGATCATGTCGTTGAGAACTGCGTAACCTTCTTCTTCGGGCACACCAACAACCCAGCGAATCTTCTCTGACTCGAGCAGATCGATCATATCTACGGTTTCAAGGGCCACCCGCAGCGCATCGACATCTTTTTCGATGAGAACAATAAAAAGATTCTTCTCTTTAAGCTGCTCAAGACATGCCCTGAGATGATAACCAAGCCCCAGCCCCAGCACTAACAGCAGCTTCGGGTTGACCAGTTTAGAATTTTCGATCTGCTGAGACGCTTCACGCTGAGGATTATACTTGCTGTGAACCTGATAAACCTTGTCATCTTTTTTGATGGCGAGGGTCATTGAGCCATCTTTGGCCTCTTCGACGATATATTCGCACCCCGAAGGAGGTATCATTTCCATGGCTTTAGCCAGCACCGGCATACGGCGGCGCAGCACTTTCATGTTCCGGGCATAGACATTGGCTTTCATCGGCAGAGTTCCTTTGTGTTGATTCGCAACGAATATATAACAATACGGGGCACGAGGTAAAGCCCTCCCAGGGCAGGGAAAAAGCAGTCAGGCCCTGGTGGCCGTATGATGCAGTGCTGCCGCTGTCTGGGCTACTGCCACTGCAACAGTTTTGAATTCAACCGGCAGACTGAGCATGAACGGCACGTCATTCGCCAGATCGAGAATTACACCGGCGGTGGTATTGAAATGAAAAACCGGCTTGCCACCTTCAGCATCTTCACTGCTCGCCGCATCAAAAAACAGGCTGACTTCGGCCTCGTCAGAAATATCGGCAAGGCCGGTTACCCCAAGCATGCGCCTGAGGCTTTCTATGATCGGTTCATCAGCCAGAATCCTCAGAGACAGGCGATGGCCAGCAGCCAGCCGCACTGAAGGCGCTACCCAGGCAAGATGTTCGGCCCCGGCATAAATATGCCGTCCGGCTTCGACAAAACCCTGCCGCTGAAAAACTTTCTGTGACGGCAGGTTGTCGATGCGGGTCTCGGCAACAAACAGCATGGCCCCTTCTTGCATTTCAGCGCTTGCGCAGCCCATTCGCAGAATCTGACTGCCCAGACCTCTGCCGGCACAGTCAGGGGCCGTCGACAGCGAAATGCGGTAACAGCCAGGCATCTCGGCCGGATCAAAACGAATCTGAGCCACCGGGCGCCCGTCTTCTTCAAGAATGAAGCCAAAACGGCTTTTGTCAGCCATAAAACGCTCAAACCAGGCCTGGTGTGCCTCGAAAGCGATCTCACTGCTGTCGCCGAACCAGTGGCGATTAGCAGGATGCAGGCGCCATTCGTGCAGCAGGTGACAGTCGCCTGCCTGCCAGCGTCTCAGTTTCAGATCATTTCCCATGTGAGAATGTCGTCCTCGTCGATATTGACTTTTGCGGTGCGTCCGATCACGATTTCCATGTGCCGTACCGGAATCCCGAAACCGGGCCTTTTTACAGCAATCATCTCTTCGGTGATCTTTGTTCCGGCCGGAATTTTTACCGCTGCGACCAGACTGCGCCTGGCAATGCGGTAAAGTTCGTTTTCGGCAACCGTGTGCTGTTTGAAGGGCGACCCGAGTATTTTTTCGGTCTGTCTGATGGCGGTAATCATCTCTTTCAGCTCATGCGGCTCGAGCGAGAACGGGTGATCAGGACCTTCCTGATTGCGTGACAGGGTGAAGTGCTTCTCGATGATGCAGGCACCGCGGGCAACGGCCGCCACATCGGTTACATGCCCCATGGTGTGGTCAGAGAAACCGACCGGCACCTGAAAAGCCTGCTTCATGGTATCCATAGCCCGCAGATTGATGTCTTCATATTTTGGAGGGTAGGCAATGGCGCAGTGCAGAAGGGCGACCTGGCTGCTACCGCCTTCTTTAACAGCCTTCAGAGCCACTTCGATGTCTTCAAGGCTCGCCATGCCGGTAGAAAGGATGATCGGTTTGCCGGTCGCCGAGATTTTCCGCAGCATCGGCAGATGGGTAATTTCGAAACTGGCGACTTTGTAAGCCTCAACTCCGGCAGCTTCGAGTTCATCGACAGCTTTAAGATCGAAAGGGGTCGAAAGAAACATGATGCCCTTTTCGCGACAGTAGGCCATCAGGTCAGGAGTCCACTGGCGCGGAATTTCGATGCGTTTGATGACATCCCACAGAGTTTCATTGTCTTTTGCCAGTTTTTCCTTTTTAAGATAGCTGGCCATCGGGGTTTTCTTCGAATAAATCGCTTCGGCCGAAAAAATCTGAAATTTTACCGCATCGGCGCCGGCTTCGACTGCCACGTCGATCAGCTTTTTCGCGTTATTGAAATCACGGTTATGGTTGCTGCCCGCTTCGGCAATGATGAAACAGGGCCGGTTTTCACCGATTTCGAATTTACCAATTTTCATAGGTTCTACTCCAATCTGCTGCTAATAACGGAACCGCAAGCCACTGAGAATTATCAATCACATCGACACATCGCTGCGCACCCCTGCCATCGATAAGCGCCTGCTGACGCCTGATCATTTCCTTCCAGAATTCAGGTTCAGCATGCAAACGCGCCAGAGTTTTTCTGATAAAGTCGGCATCGATAAGATCGCTGCTGCCGATACCAAGACTGGTTTTTTCACGGCTGATCACTTCATCGGCGCAAAAGCCCTGCTGCTGAACACTTCTTGTCTGGCCCTGCACCCCGGCAGTTTTAACAAAAGTCTGCAGGCTGTTTTCAAGCCATTCAGACTGCAGGTCTATGTTTATGCGCGATACAATGTCGATCAGAAAACTGGTCGCCTGCTCCTTGATGATAACCGAAGTCTGGCGCTGATTGTCAACCCACAGCAGACACAGACTCGGAACCCCGAGCGCATAGACCTCCCAGAGCGTGGTGCCGCC
>JAKQKW010000500.1 GCA_029560455.1 Candidatus Rifleibacteriota bacterium | reverse complement strand
TTCAATCTTGCCGGTGGTGTCCCCAACGGGGTTAAGACCTATACTTCTGGCAGAGAGCGTTTTAAGAGCGTCTCAGGCTTTGTAACCGCATTAGTCAGGCTGACTGACGTGCCTGGTTATAATGGCGAAGTGGCTCTCGATAAAGTATGGTGGCCTGATTACATCTTCCATAACCCGTCAGGTGGCTCTTCTGAAGAATGTTCGATCAGTCTCTATGCAGAAGACGAGAAAACAAACGCAAGAACTCTGAAACTCTGGTTCAGAATTATCCCGCCAAGCCGCGAGCTGATCAGAACGATCGAAGACCGCCGCAACCGCGACTGATTGTCGTTTAAAACAGCGGGGCTGTCTCACAAAAATGAGACAGCCCCGTTTTCTTTACCCGTGATCTGTAGTTAAGCTTTACTGTTGCTGCTGAAAGTGCTCGAAGACCTCTTTGGCCCGCTGTTCGGCGCTTGGGTTCATCTGCAGGATTTTGCGTTTCGCCTCAGAAGCGGCCATGGTGCCCGGAAACTTTTCCATTATGGCGCGATAGGTCGAAATGGCTTCTTTTTCAAAACCCTTGCGTGAGGCATAGAGATCGGCCAGGCTCTGATAATATTGTGGGTCGGTGGTGCCTTCATTTATGGCACGGCCAAGCAGGCCGATAGCTTTTAAAGGCCGGCGCTCGGCAAGACTCATTGCTTCACTGTAAAGCTGCGCTGAATCCATGCCGGCATATTCGTCGACCTTCGGGGTCTGAACGTAGACCGGTTTGTCTTCACTGCCTTTCTGAACATCGTTTTTGGCTGTATCCGGGGTGGTTTCGGCTGTCATATCAGCCGGTTTTTCTTCTGGTCTTTTTTCTGTCTGTTTTACCGGTGGCTTCGCCGGGGTTTTTGCCGGGTTTTTCATCGAGCGCAGCTGCTCTTCAAGCTGATTTATTTCTTCGAGCTGCTGCTTTGCCTTGGCAACTTCGCTGCCATCAGGAAATCTGGTCACATAATCTGTCAATTCGCGTCTGGCATCGGCATAGTTGCCGGCGAAGAACGAATAAAAGCCAAGGTAACAGGTTTTTTCTTCGGTGGTAAAAAGGTTTTCGGGATTCGAAAAGAACTTCAGACCAAGGTCGATCATTTTCTGTTCGCTGCCAATCAGGTTGCGATCAAGGTAGACAGCCTTGACGAATTCGATCAGTCCCTTTTTAGTGTTGCCTGACTCGACAAAATATCTGGCACGGGCAAGTGTCTCGGTGGCTTCAGAGGTGGCACCTGCCGGTTTTGCTGCGCCTTTGAGGAGGTTTTCGAGGCGGGCGATTCTTTCTTTCAGGCCCTCTGAATCTGCTTTCAGTTTTCTTGCCTCGTAGAAAGCCTCGAGCGCTTCCTGGTATTTGCCATCAGCTTCAGAGATGTAGCCCATCGCCAGCCAGAGGCGGTGCGATTCTTTTTCTTTTTCGAGGCTATCAGAAACCAGCCGTTTTGCTTCCTGGTATTTTCTTTCGCGCATTAATTCGCTGGTTTTTTTCAATACATCAGAAACCATTTTGCTTTCAGCGGCATTGAGCACGGAACCGGAAGTCATAAACAGCACAGCGGCAAGGGCAATCCTTCTCATAACGTCTCCAGTTATTGAATTCTTCGATGCAGTTCTATAGACTTGGTGACCTTCTCACGGCGGCCGGTTTTGCTGGTTCGCGGATCATAAGAAGTGCCGAGAGCGGTGACCTTCGCGACCTGCCTGACCGAGCCATCGGTAGCAGATGTGTAATAAGTCGAAACTTCGAGTTCGGTTACTTCGTAACCCCAGACGAATTCATCGTCATTGGGCATGGCGAAATCTGCACCACCGTCGTTGAGAATGGCGACCGGCAGTTGCCCCGAATTCAGGTCGGTCATGAAAATATTGCGGGCTTTAAGGGTTTTTGTGGCGCCAGTAAGGTTTGAGGCAACCAGATTGTCGCCATATGGGTTGAAAAATGGGCAGATGCCCCTGACCAGGCTGCCGGCGTCGTAAGCTTCACGATGCAGCAGGCGGATCTTCAATAATGCCTGCTGAACCCCACCCATAGCCATATAGTATGCCTGCCTCTGATTGAGGGTTGAAAGACCCTGTCGCCGCGTTTCGGTGCGGGTAAAGGCCATCGAGAAAAAATAGACCGAAACGACGAAAACGAACATCAGAACCAGCGGAATTGCGATACCACGTCTGTGTAATCTGTTCATAGACGGGCCTTTCTCGATATCAGAATTATCGGGTTCTTCATGAATTCTGTATCTGCGGTTCCTTTGGGCTTCCAGTCGACGATCAGTTTAACGTCCATCAGGTCGAAGTTGTTCTGTGATGCATCGATACCGAGACGGTCGACCGTTTCTTTATCAATGGTGGCCAGATCTCTGGTCTCGCTGAGAATGTCGCTCTCCAGCTGCCCGAGAGCGGTCTTTTCAACCCCATCGGCGCAGGTCGGGTGATATCTTATGACTGGCTTGATAATGGCCGGCCAGGCCACCGGCTTTACCAGAATCTGGTAGCGGATATCGGTATGCCCACGTTCAACGATCTGCCAGGCCGGGCTGGCGATGGCGCCCGGGTCGTAGTCCATTTTCATGAGAATGTTGTCCATCATGTCGCAGGCGAACTGCAGGGCTTCAGCTTCGCTGCGGTCTGACTTGGTGCCGCTGCTGACCCCACTGAGCATTCTGACGATCGGCAATATCGCCATTCCCATGATCAAAACCCCGACCATGATTTCGACGAAGGTCACACCGTCTGTGCGCTTTTTCATGGGTGGCCTCCACGTTTTGTCGGCACCTCGAAGGTGGCTTCAAGGGATTCGGTAACCGTCGAGTTCGGGTATCTCGGATGCTTTGAGGTCAGCGAAATGGTAAGAATATTGCGATTTTTGACCGAAAGGTCGTTCAGGTCAGCCACTTCTTTCGATGAAATGACGATCTTGCTGATGTTTTCGGCAACAACCTGCTCAAGTGCCCCGATTTTGTCTGGGAAATCCGCCGGCTGTGCCTCTACTGTGCGGCGATACCTTAGCTTGCCGCCGCTAAGAAACAGCGCGCCTGAAAGAATCTCGGGGTCGATGTCGGTTTCGCCTGGCAAGCTTTTTTTCCCGGGCCGGCACATGTAAAAATGCACCAGTTTGCGGTCAGTGCCAACATCTTCGGTTTCGAAGGGAACTGTGTCCGGAAGATAGAGAAACTGTTCTCGATCGCCATTACCAGTGTTGAAAGGTTCTGAGCCCTTCTGGGTGACGACTTCGGGCTTGGTGGCGCGCGAAAGTTCATTGCGCAGCAGGGTCAGACCGTTTCGGAGTTGCTTGGTGGTCGTGGCGGCCCAGTGTCCGACTTCCTGGGTGCGGGTGAATGAAGAAAAGAGCCGATAACTGACAAAAAACAGCATGGCAAGAATCGAAGCACCCATCATGATTTCGATGAGTGTGACACCTGATCGCCCGCTCGCAGATGGTCTGAATCCTTTAAGGAACGCCATAACAAACCTCGTGTAAAGATTTAGAGACCCTTTTCCTTGAGGTATTCTTCCATGGTCTTGCCTTCTTTTTCGAGCTTCTTCTTCAGCTCTTCCTGGCCGGGCAGTTCGCCACGCTTCTGTTTTTCGATAATCGTCGCCTTGATCTCTTCGAGTACCGATTCGCGCTCTTCATCGGTAGTGGCGTCTTCAAGTTTTGATCTGGCATCGGAAATGATGTCTTCGATCTTTTTCTTGTCTTCTTCGGTTACCTTTTGACTGCCGCTGCCAATGAGTTCTTCGAGATCCTGTCTGGTGAAATCGCCAGCTTCGATAGTGTCGAGCAGTTTTTCTTTGTTCGAGCGATTGAGATAATCGAACTTATGGGTGATGACGAATTCTTCGTTCGGGTTTTCAACGTAGTCAAGGGCGCGCATATAAACCTCTGCCGCCTTGTCTTTCTTGTTGGCGATTTCGTAGAGAAACGCCAGCTGCAGCATCGGGTCTTTCTGCCAGTCTGTGCCGTCAAAAGACTTTTTCAGTGCCTCTTCATAGGTGGCCATGACTTCTTCGAGCAGTTTGAAATTCTTGTAGCGCAGCGGTGGATTGAGCTTGAAAGCCTGAAAAATAGTCACTGCAAGCTTGAGTTTCTGGCCGCTGTCTTTGTTCTGCTGGTAAACATCAAATTTTGCGACGCCGGCACTGTTGAATTTTTCCTGGAGATCTTTGATTTTCTTTTTGTAGCCCTTTAATTTGGCGTTGTAATCATCGCCTTTGTCTGGGGATGGCCTCGATCTCGAAACTATCTCAAGATTGTTCTTGGCTTCAAGGTAATTTTCTTTCATGAACTGTACCTGACCGAGGATATACCTGTACACAGCGTTGTCGGGTTCGAGCTTGAGCGCTTCAATCAGGTTGGTTTCGGCTGTGTTGAGGTCTTTGGCCACAAAAGCGGCTTCGGCCTTTTTGTAGAATTCCTGGGCTTCCGGGTTGAGAGCTGAGGCATAAACAGCGACCGTTGCTGCAACGCACAGAACAAAAACAATGGCTTTCAAGGCTTTAACCATAAAATCCTCGAGCGTCTGATGAGATAATTTCAATTATAATCATAGCAGATAACAGTATTCTTGTCATTAATGCTATCATATATTAATCCTCTCACAGAGAATCGAAGTAGAAATAAATGAATTCAGGCAATATTGCGAAAATGAATTATTCCAGCGACAAATTTAAGAAAAAAGCATTCATTCTGATTTTGTTCCAGGCCATTCTCGTATTTCTTCTGGTTGGTATTTTTCTGGCGCGCATTTCAAGACAGGAAAAGCTGGTCGCCGGCAACGAAAATCGTCTGCTGCTGGAAAAGCTGAAAAACGAAGTTGACGACGCTTCTTACATACAGCGCCAGTTGAATCTTACCTGCGGTATGATGGCTGAAGAACCTTTTACAGCGGCAAACATCGGGAAAAACCTGCAGGCCCTCAGAATTAACGGGCTTGATTTTATCAACTTCCGTTTTTTCGACAGCTCCAGGCGGCTGATTCCGGTGCCAGGCGAGTCTGACAGTTTGCGGGTTATGGTGCAGAAAATTTACGAAGCCCTTTCTCAGGCTGATTTGAACGGCGAGGAGAAGTTGCTGGCCAGGTATCAGTCATTGTTCGATGCATTTCTTGGCGCTGTAAGCCCGGCGCATCTCGCCAGGGAAAGGGCGGCTCTTGTCAGGGTGCTTATCAAAGGTCGCCCGGGCTATTTTTACTGGAATATTTTCTTTTCGCCGGCCGGTGACGGAACACTGCTTGGCGGAATGCTTGCGTGGTTCGCAGAGGACGATATTCCCGACAATCTTGCGGTAAAACAGCTTCTTGGTAATTTTAACCATGAATTTCTGCCGGGCCGCATGGCCGGGATAATAAATTATGAAAAACCTGCAAGCTCATTTCCCGGCAGAATTCCAGGCTATTTTGGCTACGGTGGTATTGGCGAAATGGCCGATGATGTTGCGTTAATGCGCCGCAATATCGAATCAGAGAGTCACTCTGACAAAACCAGTCTGTTTATTCTGCAGATCGACACGGCGAGAGTGCTGTATCTTCTGGAAAAGAACGTTCCTTCTTCGGCAGACAAGGCTTTTTTCCTGTTTAAGCTTTTAATACTGATTCTGTTGCCGTTCTATTTTTACCGTCTGCTTCATGTCGAGCGGTCGGTTGCTGACGAATGCAGGGTTTCAGAGCAATGGCGACCTGTATTTGTGTCTTTGCTGATTGTCCCGGCAGTGGTTATCGTCTTTCTGGGCTTTTCTCTGGCGGGTTTGCAGCGAGAATCGACACAGCGCGAGTATCTTGATCGTCTGGCGCGTATGATCCAGGCGGTCGATGATAATTATCATGTTGCAATCAGCAATCTGAACGGTCTTTATCGGCGTTTTGCCGGGTTACAGGCGTTTAAAAAAATGAATCGGCCCGAGATCGAGAAAAGTTATGCAATACTGCGTGACGGCGATGCGATTCAGCGTCTCTTTCTTATTCAGGGTGATGGTAAGGTGTTGATGGCTCTGCCAGAGCGTGGGCAGCAGGGTGAGACTTTGCAGAAACTTGTTGCTGCTGTTTCCCGCCGTCTGTTTCAGTCGAGATTTGGCGGTGAGCAGAGCTGGAAAGATCGTATCAATGAAGTGATGCTCGAATCAGTTTCCAGCAGTCTGTCTGAGATAATGGGTGACGCCGCTTCAGGTCTTTTCAAGCCTTTCGAAAATTTCGACCGGGTGAGCGAGCTCATGTTTGCCGACCGTCGCAATTTTGTTTATTCGACGTTCATTTCGCCGGAAAAGGGCAGAAATGCAACTCTTCTGATCGGCTGGCACGGTGCAGAGTCGTTTTCTGAACGTTATCTGCTGCGGCAGATTCATCGCAACAGTATGACCGCAGAAAGTGTTCAACCCGCGCGTCTTGCCATGGTTCCGGCTGTCGCTGACCGGTTGCCATTCCCGCGGGCTTTCGGTAAATACCCCTTTGTTGCCAGACTTGCCGAAAGGGTGAGAGTGACCGCTTCGCTGCAGCATTCTGAAGAGGAAATCGCCGGAAAGAAATGGCTGGTAGTGGCTTCGCAGCTGAAAAGAATTCCTGAATATCTTATTTTTGCAATGTACCCCATGGAAAATGCAGATTCTCAAATACAGCTTACCATTCTTATCATTGCTGCTCTTGCATTTGTCTCGATTGCAGGCAGTGTTTTGGTGTTTTCCTGTCTTTTTAAAGCGAATAAACCACAAACTTTGCAGTAACTCTTGACTTTCGAATGCTTCGGTATTAATATTGAAAATTCGACCAAGGTCATGTACGTTTTACGCGAGGTTTTTTTTGGGCTTTATTTCGAGCGAAATAATAGCGATGATTCGCGAGAGAACCGATATCATTCAGATAATCGGCGAGCATGTACGACTGATTCCTTCTGGTCATAATTACAAGGCGCTCTGCCCGTTCCATAAAGAAAAAACCCCAAGCTTTCATGTCGTGACCGACAAGCAGATTTATCACTGCTTTGGCTGTGGTAAAGGCGGCGATGTTTTCTCATTTCTGATGGAACTCGAACATATGACTTTCCCTGAGGTGGTCAAGTTTCTGGCAGAACGTGAAGCTATCGAAATTCCCCGCGAAAACGATCCCGACTTCGAGAAGAAGGCTGACCTCTACAATTATCTTGATCGGGCGGCAAAGTTTTTCGAATCCTGCCTGTACGACAGTTCGGCCGGCACGGTTGCCCGCGACTATCTTAAAAAGCGCAAAATCAACGGCGAAACTGCGAAGAAATTCCGCATCGGCTTTGCTCCCAACGCCTGGGATTCAATTGTACATCGCCTCGGTAAAACCCCTGAAGACCTTGCCAGTCTCGAAAGAGCTGGTCTGATAAAGGCACGTGGGCAGGGCGAGGGGTTCTACGACGTTTTCCGCAATCGTCTGATGATTCCGATTCTCGACATTCATGGCCGGGTTGCCGGCTTTGGCGGCAGGGTGATGTCGCCGGAAGACGAGCCAAAATACCTTAACAGTGCCGAAAGCGAGACCTTCAACAAGCGGCGCATGCTTTTCAACTTTCGCGAAGCGGTGCCGGTTGCCAGACGCCTTAACTCGGTCATCGTCGTCGAAGGCTATCTCGATGCCATAAGTCTTTTTCAGAATGGCATCAAAAATGTTGTCGCCTCCCTCGGAACCGCCATTTCGGCTGAGCAGATTCATATGCTTGCCCGCAACTGCGAAACGCTCTACTTCTGCTACGACGCCGACGCCGCCGGGCAGAGAGCGACGCTGCGCGCCATTTCCCTGCAGAAGGATGCGCCGGTAAATGCCAGAGTTGTGGCTTTCCCTGACCCAACTGACGATCCTGACAGTTTTGTTACCCGCGAAGGCGCTGAAAACTTCAAAATTTTGCTTGAAAAAGCAACTGATATATATACTTTTCTCATTGAGACTCATACCCGTGGCCTGAAGCCTCCTCTTGAGATTCCGGTTAAGCAGAAGCTTATCCAGGAGTTTAAGGAACTGGTTCCAGCTATTCACAGTTCAATTGCGAGAAGCGAAGTGATCCGTAAAATCTCGAAACTGCTGGATATGGACCAACACGTTCTGGAAAAAGAATTTGAGGGCAGGGAGGCCCCACGCTCTGAGGAAGCTCAGAAGAAAAGGACATTTATATCACCAAGGCTGAATGCTGAGATTCAGAGGCAGGAGTGGGTGCTCAAACACCTGCTCGAGCACCCTGAAGAACTCGACAGAGTCAGAGCACTGCTTGGCCCCGGCGATTTTTCCGACCCCCGCTTACGTCAGATATTTGAAGCAATAAGCTTTCAACAGGAAGCGGCTGGTGGTTCGTTAAAGCCCGCAGAGATTTTAGCAGCACTCGATGACGCCAGTCTGATTTCGCGGCTCAGTGAGCTGATTACCACTCTCGAAGACCGCCAGCCTGAACCCTTCATGGAATGTGTGAAGGGGCTGGTGAAAAGCCGGCTCGATGCTGAACTCAAAGAGATTCAGCAGAAGATCCGTGAGGCGGAACGTGGCGGCGATGATTCTGTTATCGCGCGTCTGAGCATGGAACAGCTCGATGTAAGGCGAAAGATCGAAACGCTGTATTGATTCACTCCAGTAACGAGGGAAAATTATGACAACAGAGCAGGCAACACAAGCCAAAAGTAAAGTTACTAAGAAGAACGAACCCCGGACCATAGAAGATATCCGGGCTGAACTCATAGAAATCGGGACCCGTCAGGGTTATCTCTCTTACCAGGAGATCAACCGTGTGCTGCCCGACGGCCTGCCTACCGAAGTTTTCGAAGAGGTCATCAACGAGCTGATGGATAAAAACGTCGAGCTGGTTGACGACGATGAAGTGCGTCTCGACAAGAAACTTCCGGTCGCCGAAGAAAAAAAGGAAGAAGAAGACAAACAGCAGCAGGATTTCGACGATATCGACGACTCAGTGCGGGTGTATCTGCGAGAAATCGGCAAAATAAGACTTCTGACCATGCAGGAAGAAGTGACGCTTGCCAAACGCATCGAACACGGCGATCTCGAAGCACAGCGCAAGCTGATCGAAGCCAACCTCAGGCTGGTCGTTTCTGTTGCCAAAAAATATACCAAACGTGGCCTCCTGTTTCTCGATCTGATCCAGGAAGGCAACCAGGGGCTGATTCGCGCCGTTGAAAAATTCAAATACCGCAAAGGGTACAAATTCTCCACCTATGCTATCTGGTGGATCAGGCAGGCTATTACCCGTGCAATCGCCGACCAGGCCAGAACGATACGCATTCCGGTACACATGGTCGAAACGATCAACAAGCTGCGCAAGGCGTCGCGCAAACTGGTGCAGAAACTTGGCCGCGACCCGGCGGTAGAAGAACTGGCTGTCGAAGTCGGCCTGCCGGTCGAAAAAGTCAAGAATATCATGAAAACCGCCATGGACCCGATTTCGCTCGAAACTCCGATCAATGGCGAAGAAGACTCGCATCTTGGCGATTTCGTCGAAGACAAATCGGCTCTGCCACCGGCAGAAACCGCTTTCAACCTGATTCTCAAAGAGCAGATCAACAAGGTGCTGGCGACGCTTACCGAACGTGAGTCGCGGGTCATCAAGTATCGTTTTGGCCTTGAAGATGGCTGGCAGAGAACTCTTGAAGAAGTCGGCCAGAAGTTCGGTGTCACCCGCGAACGCATTCGCCAGATCGAAGCGAAGGCGCTCAGAAAGCTGCGCCACCCGAGTCGCTCGAAGAAACTCAAAGAATTCTACATGGAATAAAAAAAGTGCTTGCATCAAAAAGCGCTATATGATAAGATAATTTTCGCGTCGCGGGCCTATAGCTCAGTTGGTTAGAGCCTCCGGCTCATAACCGGATTGTCGCAGGTTCAAGTCCTGCTGGGCCCAATGCTCGCGAGAATGTTTATCAGCCCCCTTCGTCTAGGGGCCCAGGACACAGCCCTTTCAAGGCTGCGACGAGGGTTCGAATCCCTCAGGGGGCGCTGATAGATATCGACCCGGCCCGGTCGATTGTAGAAGAGTTTATGCCCCCTTCGTCTAGGGGCCCAGGACACAGCCCTTTCAAGGCTGCGACGAGGGTTCGAATCCCTCAGGGGGCGTGCAGAAAACCGGCAGAGATTTTATCTCTGCCGGTTTTCTGTATAGAAAAGAAATTTACGGCGCTTGTTTCTTGCGGGTATTTTTATTTGGTGTTAGAATTAAAAAATCCGTTATCAAACTTGGAGGATTAAGACCCCATGAAGAAAATTCTGGCTGTTGCCCTCGGTTCGTTTTTTTGTTGTACACAGGCATTCGCTTTCGATGCTTCTCCGACCACCATCAATGCTGCGAAAAAATCAAATAAAAAGGTGGTTGTCAGCTCTGAATTTATTCGCAATCTTTTTGCCAGTAAAATTCTTGTCGATGGCATCGATATGGTTTCGGTAACCGAAGACGGTCAGAGATTGTCGAGCGTTCGTGGTAAATTGTCTTCGCCTCTGAGTGGCAACCCTGTTCTGGCTGCCAAAGCCTACATTGAAGAACACGGCAAAGTTTTCAATCTTCCCGAGAGTCGCGATGTGGATTACCTCCGCCTGGTTCGTGCTGAAGCCAGTGGCGATGTTAACCACGTGGCTTTTCAGATGAATATCGACGGTGTACCGGTTCACGAAGCTCTGGTCGAATTGCATATAGATGCTGAAGGTGTTGTGACTCTCGCCAACGGATCTTTCCCGACCATCAAGGATATCGACAATGAAATCATTCTTAGCAAATACCAGGCAATTGGCAGAGCCCGCGAAGCTATCGGGGGCAAAAAGTTCAGAGTGATGCCTGATGCCGAACTGCGTGTAGTTGCTGACAATGATGGCAAGGGCAAAATGGCTTATGTTGCCAGAATAGCAGTCGAAGAACCTCTCGGCGACTGGGAAGTAATCATAAACGCAGAAGACGGTTCTGTGATGTATGTGAACAATGATATGAATTTTAAAACCGGTCTGGGTGCTGTCTATGTGACTAATCCGATACGTTGCGGCATCACCGAAGAACCCCTCTATCACCTCACTACCAATACTCTTACCGGTAAATGGGTTGCTGTCGATAATGAAGATGGTCCTGAATCAGTGAACGAAGAAGACAGCCACATCTACACCCCTGATAATACCCACTTCGACGAAGTTGGCATGTATAACTACATTACTACTATCCATGATTTTTTCAGTGGTCTGGGTCACACCAAGCTCGACAGACCCATCAAAGCAGTCGTTCATCTCGGCACCAATTATGACAATGCCTATTTCAGCCCCATGGAAGGCAAACTTGCCTTTGGTGACGGTAACAAATTCAATTCTTTGGCCCGTGAAGCCGGTATTGCGTTTCATGAATACTCGCACGCAGTTCTCAACTCTATAACTTACCTGGCATACAGCGCTGAGTCTGGCGCAATCAACGAAGGTCAGGCCGACTACTTTGCCTGCTCAGTGACGAACGATCCCCTTCTCGGCGAATGGGCCGTGGCCAAAATGGGAAAACCCTACCTGAGAACAGTTGAGAATGACCTGCACTACCCTGAAGACATTCACGGCGAAGTTCATGCCGACGGCAAAATCTGGGGAGCCGTTCTCTGGGATATCAGAAAAGCTATCGGCAAGAAAGATGCAGACCAGCTCATTTTCAAGAGTCATTTTTATCTCAACGGCAGCCGCCCGAAATTCATCGATGGCTACAACGCTCTGGTTACCGCCGATAAAAACCTGTTCGAAGGCAAGAACCTTGAAGCTCTCGAAAAAATATTTGCAAAGCGCGGTATTGTTGCTGCCAGCTACAATGGCGCAGTTCTCACCGGCGAGGACCTCAAGAGAATCAAAAAATTCAAAGAAGTTCACGGCGAAATGTAAGCGATCTTAAAAAAAAACTGCCGCGTAATGCGGCAGTTTTTTTTTATTTAGCTCTTTATGTCAGTTCTGATTTGAGGTAGAATTAAAAGATATTTCGAAGCTTTCGGGTTCTTTTTTTGCAGTTCTGGTTTTTGGCTCGATGGCCACAACAAACACAAGCGATGACCGAAAAGGATTCGATTCAATTTTTATGTCACACCTGATTAGCGCTGGAGAATAAAATGAATAACTGTTTTTTTTGTGGAAAAGACCTTCGTCGTGGCGGTGATTTTGTTCGTAATACTGATGGAGTCTTGCTTTGCAAAAGCTGCGTATCTACCGCAACCGATATTTTCGTCAAAAAGGATGCCAGCCAGAAAGGCAGCGTTCAGGCTGGCGAACAGAGTAACAAGGTCAATCTGCAACAGATCGTCAGAGAATACTCTCCCCGCAAAATTTTTGACGCCCTTTCTGAATACGTTATCGGCCAGGAAACAGCTAAAAAAGTTATTTCGCTTGCCGTTTACAATCATTACAAAATTCTGTCGATGATCGACGACAGTGATGTTGAATTCGAAAAGTCCAATATTCTTTTACTCGGCCCTACTGGCAGCGGGAAAACACTGCTTGCCCGCACTCTTTCCAAGATTCTGCGGGTACCTTTTGCCATAGGCGACTGCACCAGCTTCACTGAAGCCGGGTATGTCGGCGATGATGTCGAAAATGTTCTGTTGTCTTTGTTAATCGATGCCAACTACGAGGTCGAAGAGGCTCAGAAGGGCATAGTTT
>JAKQKW010000499.1 GCA_029560455.1 Candidatus Rifleibacteriota bacterium | reverse complement strand
TTGAAGAGGGCGAAGAAGAAGAAATGATGGCGAAATCACGCGAACTCGCCCAATCTCTCTGGGAAAGATTCTAAAAAATCTAAGTTCCCGTAGCTTGTTCTGCCGCCTCACCTGTGCTAGTCTGGGTGAGGCGTTTTATTTCGCCTTTTTTAAAATATAGTTTTACGTTAAAAGGTTTTTGCGAGGTCTTACAGAAAATATGGTTGGAAAAAAGGATTCACAGGCCGAACCCCCGTCATCACTGCAAATTGCGCAGGAATTCGTTGCAGAATACTTTGAGAACTACTTTGCCAGGCGTGATCTGAAGCAGATAAAAAAAATGCTGGCACCCGACTGCACCGGTATTGGCTCGGCCCAGCATGAAATTGCCCATTCGGCAGCTGAAGCCGTCAAAAATTTCAAAGAAGATTTTACCCAGATCAGCGACCCAATCACGACTCGCAATGTGGCGCTGAACTGGCAGCCCCTGAGTGAAAAAACCATACTCGCCTGGGGAACCATGGATATAACAGGCAATACCGACAAAGAAAAATTTGAGATTCCAAATGTAAGGTTGTCGCTGATTGTCGGAATAAGCCGCAGCAAAGGCAAATTGCATCATCTTCACCTCTCTATTCCCCAGGAAGACCCCGGCGACCCCGAAAGTTACCCAATCCGCCGGCTTTCGGAAGAATTGAAGGCGACCGAGCAGAAATACCAGCTGATTTACGAAAATTCACCGATCGGAATTCTTTATTACGATACCCAGGGCGTTATTCTCGACTGCAATGACAAGTTTCTGCAGATCATCGATTCGACGCGTGAGAAGCTCAAAAAAGTAAACATGCTGCGCCTGCCTGACAAAAAAGCGCTGAAAGAGGTTAAAGAAGCTCTTGCCGGTCGCACCGGCTATTATAACAGCTACTACAGATCAATAACTTCGAAGAAAGTCACGCCCCTTCGAGCAGTGACGACGCCGATGTATGACCATTCCGGAAAAATTATCGGTGGCATCGCTATTTATGAAGACATGAGCGAATTCAAAGATACCGAAAATCGTCTGCAGCACCATTTCAACTTTGAACGTCTGGTGGCAAATATTTCGAGCCAGTTTGTCAACTCGACTGTTGGTGAAATCGACCGGGTAATCGAGAATTCGCTGCGCCTGACCTGCGAATTTTTCGAAATCGGACGGGGTTACATTTTCACACTGGATCACAATAAAAACACCATTACCAACACCCATGAATGGTGCGCTCCGGGGGTTAAAAGCCTTAAGAGCAAGTATCAGAATTATCCTCTCATTCAATGCGATTTTATCAAGGAATTTCAAAAACAGACTTTCGATCATTACCAGATCAGCAGTCTCGACGAGATGCCCCCCGAAGATAACGAATTCAGAAAACTGCTGGAAGAAGACGAAACCAACGGAGTTCTGCTTTTACCATTGTTCCGCGAGGGGCAGGCCATCGGCATGTTTGGTTACGACAGTCTGGGCACCAGCTGCGTCTGGACAAACGAAGAGGTTTCGCTGTTGAAGGTTGTCGGCGAAATTTTTTCGAACGCCCTTACCCGCAAAGAGGCCGAGCACCAGAAAATTCTCGCCGAGTCGTACCGCCGTCAGACCGAAAATTCAGACAGCCTGGCGAAGCTTACCGAAGCGGTGGCACAGCAGTTCAGCAACCAGCTGCAGCTGGTCATCGGCAATCTTGAGTTACTCAAATTCGACAACAGCGACCCCCGCAAAAAGAAAAAGCATGATGCCATAAAAGCTGCCATGAAAGCCGCCGAGCTCAGTTCGATGCTGATGTCGTATCTTGGCGAAACTCACGGAAAAACTCTTGAAGAAAAAGCCCTGCAGCAGGAAAAGCAGGCTCAAATTCTGCCGAAGCAGCTGGAAGGCGGGCACATTCTCGTGATTGAGAGCGATCAGATGCTGCGCTTTATCACAACCAGCATGCTGCAGCATTTCAATTTCAAGGTTCTCGAAGCAAGAGATGGAGCTGAGGCCGTTCAGGTTTTTCTCGCCAACCAGAAGACGGTTCGGCTGGTAATATGCGACCTTGTCATGCCTGGTATAAACGGCTGGCAAACGCTGGCGGCACTGCGTAAAAAGGCGCCGGGCCTGTCATTCATTCTTGCCAGCGGCTACGACGACGCCATGGCTGTCAAGGGCAGCCATACCGAACTGCCGCAGGCGTTTCTGCGCAAACCCTTCAATGCCGCCAGTCTGCAGGAAGCCATTCGCCTCGCCCTCACCAGCTAGCATTTTACCGAGCATAAAAAAGCTCAGTTATCGACTTAGCATAAAAAAAGCTTCAGGCGCGGGCCTGAAGCTTTTTTTATGCTGATCAGATCAGAATTTGATGCGTTTGCGGCCTTTTTCGACCAGGGCTTCGAGCATGGCAGGAGCTTCTTTGAAGCGGCTGGTGAGAATCATGGCAGCGATCATGTAGGGCTTGTAGCCGGCTTCTTTGTAGGTTTCGATGCGATAGCGATCGAAAACG
>JAKQKW010000488.1 GCA_029560455.1 Candidatus Rifleibacteriota bacterium | reverse complement strand
CACTGGTAGATGTAATAAGGTCTTACTCTGACCTTGACCAGTTCATGCACCAGCTTGCGCATCACATGAACGCAGTCGTTGACACCGGCCAGGAGAACCGACTGGTTGCCGATCGGAATACCTGCATAACTCAGCATTTCGCAGGCTTTTGCGGCGTCGGTGGTGATTTCTTTCGGGTGGTTATAGTGGGTATTGACCCAGATCGGGTGATACTTCTTGAGCATGTCGCAGAGCTCGGGCGTAATGCGCTGGGGCAGAACGACCGGCGTGCGGGTGCCGATTCTGATGATTTCGACGTGCGGAATGGCGCGCAGCTTCTGCAGAATGCCTTCGAGTTTGTTGTCGGCCAGCAGCAGCGGGTCGCCGCCCGAGACGACGACGTCGCGAATCTGCGGGTTGGCCGCAATATACTCAATGGCCTTGTCGATGTGACTGCTGGGCATTGCCGTATCTTTTTGACCGGCAAAACGTCTGCGGGTGCAGTGGCGGCAATACATCGAGCACTGGTCGGTGACCAGCAGCAGGGCGCGGTCAGGGTAGCGGTGGGTCAGTCCGTGAACTGGCGAGTCGCCGTCTTCGTGCAGCGGGTCTTCGAGATCGGCCGGCGAACGATAAAGTTCGAGGTCGGTCGGAATCGCCTGCTTGCGCACCGGATCATTGAGGTTTTCCGGATCGATGAGAGTCAGATAATACGGCGTAATCGCCATACGCAGGGTTGTCAGACAGTCTTTGATGCCGTCGACTTCCATTTCGGTCAGTTTGACGAATTTTCTGAGGTCGTCGATGGTTTCGATACGGTTGCGGACATGCCATTTCCAGTCGTTCCAGTCGGTGTCGCTGACGTTCGGAAAAAGCTTTGCCCGCCGCTGAATATGTTCATCACGAGTGTAACTGCTGTTCAATTACTGATTCCTTTCCCTGTTGGGGCACTTTGTGAGGTGTCTCAGCAGTACATTTCTTCGAACAGTTTGCGAAGTGCCGGGCTTTCGCGCAGAACCTGCAACGAAATGGCAGCGTGGTCTTTGCAATAGCCATTGCCGATGATCATGTTAACGTCTTTGCCAACGCCTTCGGCACCAAGGGCGGCCTGGGTGAAGCTGGTGGCCATGCTGAAGAAATAAACGGTGCCGCCTTCTCTGCACGAGAGAATGCTTGCCATTTCAGTGTTGGGGATGTTAACGCAGTTGATTACCAGGTCCGCGAGCTTGCCATCGGTAAGAGCGCTGATTTTGTTGTAGATGCTGATTGCGTCGGTGGCGTCAGCGGCGAAATATTCGTCGGCGAGACCGAGCTGGCGGGCGCGTTCGGTGCTCTTTTCAGAGCCGCCGATGCAGATGACTTTACCGGTGATGCCGGCGCGTTTTTTGGCTTCATACAGGCAGAGAAGACCTGATTTTCCACCGCCGCCGATTACAACGACGATGTCGCCGGGGCGAACAAGCTTGGCAGCCTGAGCGGGGGCGCCGGCCACGTCAAGAACCGAGAGGGCGAGAGTTTCGGGCATGTCATTCGGCAGAACGGCATAAATGCCGCTTTCAAACAGAATTGCCTGGCCCTTGATGTCGACCTGGTCGATGTCGGGTCTGACTTCGAGAATTTTTTCGATTTTGAGCGGGGTAAGTGAGAGGGAAACGAGGGTGGCGATTTTGTCGCCGACTTTCAGCGGGGTTTTCCCTTTGAGGGCCGGGCCGATTTCTTTAACGGTACCGATCAGCATGCCGCCTGAACCGGTAACCGGATTTTTATGCTTGCCCTGCTTTTCGACGAGACCCATCATGATTTTCTTGATCTCTTCGATATCATGGTTGGCCTGTTTTTCGATCTGGGTGAAACTGGCTGAGTCGACATTGAGTGTTCTGACGTCGATCAGAATCTCGTTGTCATAAATCTCCATGGTGTTGTCGATTCTGAGTGCCGGCTGCGGCAGAACGCCTTTGGGCTCGATAACACGGTGGGTTCCATAGGGGCATCCTTTTTTCACAGTCATTTCTCCTTGCGTATGTTGATTTTATGAAGACTTTGCTATGTACAAAACAGAACCTTGCTCAGCTATGATAGCAGCAAATATTCAACTTACCAACCGGGAATTTTTTAACCCCCGGGCTTAAACTTCCATCGTTTTCAGATTATCTGAAACTATGAATTCGGCTTCGGTGTTTGCGCGTATTTCGTCGACGGTCGTATCTTTATTGATTTCGATCAGGGCGAGGCCACCCGGGGTGACCCTGAAAACGCCAAGCTCGGTCACGATCATGTTGACGACATGGCGTGCCGTCAGCGGCAGGCGGCACTTTTTGAGGATTTTCGGCTTGCCGCGTTCGGTGTGCAGTGTCGAAACGATGACGTTTTTCGCGCCGACGACGAGATCCATCGCGCCGCCCATTCCCGGAACCCTTTTACCCGGAATAATCCAGCTGGCGAGACTGCCTTCCTGGTCGACCTCGAGGGCGCCGAGAACTGTGTATTCAACGTGCTTGCCGCGAATAAGGGCAAACGACATGGCACTGTCGAAATAGCAGCCGTGCGGCAGAATCGTGACCATTGAAGCGCCGGCATTGGTAATTTCAGGGTTTTCTTTGCCGGGTTCGGGGGCGGGGCCCATGCCGATCATGCCGTTTTCAGACTGCAGAATGACATTGACGCCCTGCGGAATGTGATTGGCAACCATGGTCGGCAGGCCGATCCCCAGGTTTACCAGCTGATTGTTTTTGAATTCGCGGGCGATGCGCTTCGCGATAATGTTTTTGGCCAGTTCGATATCTTCGATCATCTTGTTGCTCCTTGCCCGTCAGCGTTTTTCAGATTTGAAAATATGGGTGACCAGCGGGCCCGGTGTCATTACCAGCTCGGGCATCAGTTCGCCTGGTTCAACCAGTTTTTCGGCTTCAACCACGACAACGCTGGCAGCCATAGCCATCAGCGGGTTGAAATTGCGGGTAGTTGCGTTATAGACTACGTTGCCGGCTTTGTCGACGCTGCTGCCGTTAATGATGGCGAGGTCAGCACGCAATGGCAGTTCGAGCAGGTATTCGTGCCCGTCAACAGTGATTTTCTGCTTGCCCTCTTCGACGACGGTGCCAACGCCGGTGGGGGTCAGCACGCCGCCGAGCCCGGCACCGGCACATCTGATGCGTTCAGCCAGAGTACCCTGCGGCACCAGTTCGACATTGAGGGTGCCTTCGACCATCTGTTTGCCGGTCTCAGGATTGGTACCGATATGCGAGGTGATGACCTTTGCCGCCTGTTTAGCGGCAACCAGTCGGCCAACGCCACGGTCGACAAACGAGGTGTCGTTACAGATAAGAGTCAGGTCTTTGGCACCGCTGGCGAGAATGAGGTCGATCAGCGTTTCAGGTGTGCCGCAACCAAGAAAACCGCCAACCATGATGACCATGCCGTCTTTGATCAGGCCGGTAAAGTCATTTTTGTTGATAATCTTGTCAAACATCAGTTGAGCCTTTCCTTTTTATTTTACTCAGCGTGGCTTGAGACCGAGAATTGCGCGGGCTTCGTCGGGGGTAGCAATTTCACGGCCGAGTTCTTTCGCGATGCGCACCGCTTTGGCGACCATTTCTCCGTTAGAGGTGGCGAGAACGCCTTTTGACATGTAGGTATTGTCTTCAAAACCGACTCTGACATGGCCGCCGAGCAGAATAGCGGTGGTGGCCATCTGAAACTGCGCCCTGCCGATACCCGAAACGGTGAAGGTGCTGCCGGCCGGAATACTGCCCTGCATGTAAACCACATCGCGAACGCTGGCGCTGATACCGCCGGTAACGCCCATAACGAAGTTAAAATGCATCGGCGACGCGATAAAGCCTTTTTTCTGTAGTCTGATCGCCGTGTCGATCATGCCCTTGTCGAATACTTCGACTTCGGGTTTGACGCCGAGTTCGAGCATTTTTTTGCCGAAGGCGATGATCGTGTTTTCGGAATTGACGAAGATATCGTCGTTGCCGAAATTCACGGTGCCGCAGTCGAGAGTCGCCATTTCAGGCTTCAGATCGACCGGCTGCAGGCGTTCTTCGTTCGACATGCCGACGGCGCCGCCGGTCGAAGGCTGAATGATGGCCTTCGGGCAGCGTTCCTGAATGGCATTGATCGCGGCACGAAAGCGCTCACGACTCTGGGTCGGAGTGCCGTTGTCTTCGCGCACATGCAGATGAATGATCGATGCGCCAGCGTTAACTGCCGATTCGGCTTCACGCACCAGTTCGGCGATTGTATAAGGTACCGCCGGGTTATTTTCTTTGGTTACTTCAGCGCCGCAGATGGCGGCAGTAATGATGAGTTTTTCCATGTTTCCCTGCCTCAGTATTTCTTTTCGTCGACGAACGAAAGTGATTCGTCAATTGCCTTGAGCGTGTATTTGAGATCTTC
>JAKQKW010000436.1 GCA_029560455.1 Candidatus Rifleibacteriota bacterium | reverse complement strand
TGAAAGTGCCGGCAAAGCTTTCGGCGCCTTCGATTTCAATTTCAACCCAGTCGTTGGCGGGATAATTGACACGACTGATCAGGTCCTTGTCGGCCGTAACCTTCAAACTGGCTTCATCAGAGCAGAATTTCGCAAAAATCTCAGCCGGGAAAGCCAGACTGACGAATTTTGCGGCCGGCGCGGCATCAGTCGGAGCTGCTTCGTTTTCGCTGCTGCCGGCAGCTGCGATTCCGGCATCGGCACCGACTTCCTGGTCTGCCAGGGCGTCGATTTCTGGTGCCACACCAGGAGCTTCCGAATCAAATTCTTCTTTCAGAGGCTTTCGCGCAATGCTGGCCGACTTAGCTTTATATGAACTCGAAATAGCCACTTCTCTGGCCGATTCTAAGGAACCGTCGACAGAAGAAGAATCTTTGATTTCTTCCTGAGGAATCATCGAACCTCTCGGTCCCGCCTTGCGTTCCTCCATCATTTCATCCGATGGAACCGGGGCCGGAGCTGGAGCTGCGGGAGCCGCGGCCGGAGGCGGAGGTGGCGCAGACTGAACTGCCACATTGACACGACCCGGATCAACGGCTCCGGTCTGATTGCCCATTTCTCTTCCGAGGTTCAGGTTTGCCGAAACCAGTTCGATTTCAGAGGCGGAAATTTTATCACCGGCAACACCTGCGAGGGTGATCTTGCCGTTTCCCTGCGGTTCAAAACGGTATTCACGATTGGTCGCCAGATGCACCAGCACGAGCGAACCATCTTCTGAAACTTTGACTTCGACGCCATCCGGGAGCATTTCTGCCAGTCCGACGTTCCATTCATCGCCGGCCAGAGAAGCCTGAACCGTGCCGGTTATTTCGGTGACCAGTGCCACGTCGGCGGCTCTGACAGCCACAGAACACATCAGACAACAACAGACCGCAAGAATTACAGCAAACCTGTTAAACATTTTTTTCCTCCAGGTTATCGATTGTGAAAAGCTCAACTTCGTTGGCTTTTCCACGCAGACTCGTTTTTTCAATGAATTTCCATTGCACCGGCATTTTGACCAGCCCGACAACTTCGCCACTGGCGATTATCGAAGTTTTATATTCCTTGTTGAGGTTTTCCATGCGCGAACAGGCGTTAACGGTATCACCGATGACAGTGAACTCGGCCTTTCGTTCTGAACCGATGTTACCAAAAACAACATTGCCGGCATGAACTGCCAGACCGACCTTCAAATCGGCGCCATGGCAAATAGCCTTGAATTCAGGCGATTCTGTATATCTGACAATCTCTATCGCCGCTTTTATTGCATCATCGGCAAAATCGGCATGCTCGACCGGAGCGTTGAAAAACGCCAGCAGACCGTCACCAAGGAATTTGTCGACGACACCGCGATTATTCATGATGATTTCGGTCAGCCTGGCAAAGTAGGCATTGAGAAACTCTACCACCGCATGCGCGTCGTGCTGCTCACTGAAGGTCGTGAAGCCGCGGATATCGGCGATCAGTATGCACAACCGCCGGCGTTTTCCCTGCAGAAAATCGCGATCATTCGAGGCGAGAATCTCTTTAACCACCGAATCGCTGACGTAGCGGCCGAAAACCTCGCGCACTCGCCGCCGGTCAAGATAGATAGCCCGATAGGCAATAAAACGTTCGCAGGCAAGAAGTGCCAGCAGCAGCAGCATCGGCCTGACTACCGGAATCACCAGAGGGTCAAACCAGAAAACCGCAACGCCGAGCCAGGCAACGAAAATCAGCGAACCGATGACTATCGCATAAGATCGGCTTAGTCTGGCAATTACCAGCAGCCCGACCAGCATTGCGACGACTCCCCAGAGTTCATGACCTGGCGCCAGCGGCTGCAGAAAACGATTGCCAAGAATATTATCGAGAATACTGGCATGCACTTCGACCCCAGGCATGTAACCAAATGGCGTGGCCTTGAAATCGGTTATGTCGGTAAAGCCGAGCAATACTATCTTGCCAGCCAGGTCAACAGGCTGCGGCCGGCCGCTGCGGTAAGCTTCGATTATCTGGTGCACTGGCACCGTTCTGACAGTTCCACGAGGCCCGCGAAAATTTATCTGCTGCAAAGCCTGCGCTGGCGTAGCGACCTGAGCAACGCCGCTGCGCAGGGCTGCCGCCATCGAAACGGCGAACACCGGCCCGGTCGGCCCCTGCCCAAACAGCTCGACATGCCTGATCACACCGTCTTGCGAGGTTGCCAGGTTGAAGTAGCCGGTGTTGTCTTTTTTGGCAATATGCAGCAGGGCCGGGTCAGAAAACACTGGCTGGCCGTGTTCCCAGGCAAAGCCGGCAATAAGAGAGGTTCCTGACGCAACCAGTTCGAGCAGTGCATTTCTAAATGGCTTGTCAAAGCCGATTTCTCGCAAAAATTTAGGTGGCAGATCCACCTGCAGGCGACCGGCAGTTTCTTTAACATGCTCTCTGATTACGCTTTCAGAGCCAGGAGCAAAAACCAGATCGAGCAACAGCGTCGAAGCCGAAGCATTTTTTACCGCCTGCACCAGTTCGGCATAGACCGGGCCCCAGGCAAACATCGGGCGCCCGGCCCAGGAGAGTGTTTCCTGGTTGATGCCGGCGATCACGATGCGTGAATCGACCTCGGCCACGCCACGACGGCGAAACTGCAGATCGAGAAACCGGTTTTCGGCATCGTCAATCAGTCCGGGGCCGGCGCCGTAAATAATTACACCGAGCAGCAGACAGACTACCCAGCTCAAATAATCGATTCGCATTTTGTTTCCCTGCAATGCAGCTACCGCTTAATTTACCACAATCAGTCAGAATCAACACCAATATTCAAACCGTGGTGCGGCAATCCGTCACCAATATAACGAGCAACCCGGCCTGCAGATTCAACTTTTTTTTCGCCAGCCCGTTTTTTTGCTCTTTGTTCTCAAGGTCGCCTGCATCTGACAAATCACAAAAAACCACCGACACTTCTGACGCTTTTTTATTGAATTACAAGATGCCAGTGATCAGCATGGATTAATTCGGACATTTTGGGGCATTCTATGGGCTAAGACTTTGCTTGCTTCTGTCTGAGCTTGAAAGGCAGGATCGAAGATGATATATTTTTCATTAAAGACCCTTTGAGTAGGTTGGGAATGGCCTTACAAACATCACCAAAAAACATCCAAGAGGGTTTTTCAATCCCTTGATATCATTTTAGGGGAAATGGTAGCGTAGGGGGTGCCATGTCTGCCACAAGCCCGTTTTTTTTTGAGATTCTTGAAAATGCCGAACTACTTCTTGTTAAAAAAAAGAGCCAACCCGGTGATGTCACTTCTGAACAGTTGTTCGAAGCAGAAATCTTTCTGGCGCAACTTAAACGGTTATTTGAACAAAAGCCGAAAGAGCACCCTGCCGCACTTGCCGAAAAGCTGCACAAAGAAAACAAAGCTGTTTTTGACGCTGCACACACCAATGCAAAGGCACAGGCTGAAAAATTTGCCATCGTTCAGAGTATGTCTGACAAAGAAAAAAAGGCGCATCTGGCCGATGTTTCAGCCAGACTACATAAAGAAGCCCAAAATTTTGCAGATCAGTGGCTTTTTAACCTTAGCCTTGTCGTGACTCATCAGACAACGCCTCCTTTAGATTCTGGAGCGCCTGTCGACGATGATATTGAAAAGACGCTTAAAGAGCTCAGAAGACTCGGCTATATCGCAGAAGCGGTCGACAAGATCGATATTCTTTTATGCAAAAAGGGTCTCAGTGGGCGCAAGGCGGATAAAGAACTCGACGCAATACCAATTGGCGATCAATACGATGTCGTAGTCAACGGCACCTTTTTTACCGGAACAAAACCTCTCGGAGCGATAATCATCAATGGTGAGTTTGAACATGCTCCCAAGCTTGAAAAGATAAAAAAACGGGGCGCTCTGGCCGTCATGGCAGACGGCAGCTACGCCATCGCTCAGACAGAGGATGAGACGCGAGAAGGGGTAACGGCCAACTTTAAAACCCCAGGCAAACCGAAGAATAAAGTCAAAAATCTAATGTCTGGTGGCGTGCTGATAATCAGCAGCGGGGAAGGGTTGTCTGGTGGAAATATTCTTCGTGAGCAGCGATTCGATCAGCCCCGAGCCGGTCTGAATGGCAAGATTTCGAGCGCCTGGGACTCGGAGCAGCTCAGGGCGACTGACCACACGGTTTTTGCTCTGCGCAAAGGACAGCTTTATGTAATCGTAACTCCCAGAGCTGCAAAGCAGACGAACCAAAAGCAAGTTAACGAAACCAGCGGGCTGCAGATTCAAAAAAATCTTCTCAAGCTTGGCTTTGATGCTGCGGTTATCTTTGACGGTGGCAGCAGATGCTATCTGAACAGCAAAAACCGGCAACTCAAATACGAGAACGATGTCAAGAAAGTCAGCGAAATTCCGTGCGGCTTTGGCATTAAAATTCGTAAACAACAAGGAAGCAAGTGATGCAGCGCTTTTTACAGGTATTTCTGCTCGGTATGTTTATGATTTATTGCTCTGGGGCTTGCACCGCAGCTGATAACGAAGCAGAAGCCCAAAAAAATGGCATGGCTCTGATCAGACTTTTCGAGAACAAACAGAAGAAAACGACTCTCGCAGCGGTAAAGAAGCTGCTGAAAAAACCAACCAACCTCAACTGTAAAGGAAGGTATGGGTATCGGGTTCTTGCCTGCGCTATCTACCATACTGATAATCCCGAAATAGTCGATATGCTTATAAAAGCTGGCGCTGACGTAAATGGCCGTATTTTTCCCGACAGGAAGAGTCACACTGTATTGCATATCGCCGCTCTTCACAACGCCAAACCAGCAATTATAGATATGCTTATCAAGGCTGGCGCTGATGTTGATTCGAGAAACGATCATGGTTCTACACCTTTGTTTTATAGTATTGGAAGCCCGAAAAACATGCAGCTTCTTATCAATGCGGGCGCTGATGTGAATATCAGAGATGGCACAGGCGTTACTCCCCTGTTGGATGGGGTACTTAGCAATTGTGAGCCGGCATATATCGAAGTGCTTATTAAAGCCGGAGCAGATGTAAATGCACGGGGTTATAGCAACGACAGTACCGCTTTTGTGATAGCTAGCGGGAACAACAACGATCCTGAAGTATTGTCTGAGCTTGCCAGGCTTGGGGCCGATATACATGCAAGAGAATCCTGCGGTCGGAACGCTTTGATGAAGGCGGCAGAATACGATAATACTGCGCAGATATTCCGCCAACTGGTAAAGATGGGTATAGATGTGAATGAGAAGAACGAAACCGGCAAGACAGCTCTGATGTACGCTGTCTGCAATCCGGTGCCTTTTAATACTCTGATCGAACTTGGAGCTGACGCACATGTCAGAGATACTGATGGAAGAAATGCGCTGTTGCATGCAGGCCTCAAAGCTTATTTTACAAGCGAAACCATTAATACCCTGGTTCAGGCGGGGCTGGATATAAACGCAACCGACAACTTCGGCAAAACAGCCCTGTATTACGTTACCAAAGCAGAACGAAGGGACCAGATGGAGATTCTGGTCAAGAAGGGAGCGGATGTTGGCATATGTCTTGAAAACGGCAAAACGGTGCTGATGGAGAGCGTGAGCGATTGCTGGAACTTTTCCAGAGAGTGTCTTGAATCTATTCTTGCAGCCGGAGCCGATGTCAATGCTCGCGACAACGATGGCAAGACAGCTTTGATGTACGCTGTTTACGATTATAATCGGAATGCAATAAATGAGAGTCGTGTCAAAAATTTCATATATGTGATTGACAGACTGCTTAAAGCGGGTGCCGACAAGAGTATCAAGGACAATTCAGGCAAAACCGCTTTTGATTACGCCAAAGAGCAGAGAGATCTGGCCGATACCGAGGGATATCGCCAACTCAAGCCAGATTTCTGAATCAGGTCAGTATGACCAGCAGGGCAAATGCACTAAAATGTCTACGCCATAAGCAATTTCCGCAAGAAAAGCAAAAAAACCAGAAAACATACCACTTACAGCCATTCTCGTTACGCTGATTCTGGAATGCAGGCATCAGATTGTGGGCGAGCCACAATAGGTTATCTTTGATCCAATATTGAAAAGTGGCTGACAATTTTCGTTTACAGCGTTAAAATAGCAGGGTACAAAACAAGCTCTTTTACTGACAATTGTGTAAAAAATCGACCCGACCGGCAGGCCGGGCCGCCAAGCCGGTTAAATCGATTGATGATAATGCATCGGTGATTCTACAGACAGGCACACAAGGAGGAAAGGGATGCAATCCCTGCGCATTCAGGAACACCCGGTATTGAAATTTCCGGAACGTAAACTGGTAAAATTCTTCTTTGACGACCGCGAGTATGAAGGCTACGAAGGCGAACCGATCGCCGCCGCCCTGCATGCCGCCGGCGTCAGAACCCTGCGCCGCAGCCCTCAGAAAGACCGGGCCCGCGGCTTTTTCTGCGCCATTGGTCGCTGTTCAAGCTGCATCATGGAAGTCGACGGGCAGGTAAATATCATGACCTGTATCACTCCCCTCAAGGAAGGCATGAAAATCCGCATGCAGAAAGGGCACGGTGTCATTCACCCATGAGTCGCAACACTGAAATTTTTGTCATCGGCGGCGGCCCGGCCGGCCTTTCGGCAGCCATTGTCGCTTCACAGCTCGGCGCCAGAACTCTACTGGTCGATGACAGCGCCCGCCTTGGCGGACAGTTGATCAAGCAGACTCATCGTTTCTTCGGCAGTAGCAACCGCGATGCCGGTATCAGAGGCATCACCATTGCCGAAATGCTCTGCAAAGAAGTTAAAGATGCTTCTGACAGACTGACAGTTCTTGAAAATACCGCCGCCGTTGGCTTTTACGCGAACAAAGAAGCTGGCATTCTTTCTCAGGATGTCTACGAACGCGTTTCTTACCAGGCTGCCATCGTCTGTACAGGCGCCACCGAAAACAGCCTGGCCTTTGAAAACAATGATCTGCCAGGCATTTACGGCGCCGGCGGCGTTCAGACTCTGATGAACGTGCACGGAATCAAACCCGGCCGCAAGATTCTCATGGTCGGCAGCGGTAATATCGGCCTGATCGTCAGTTATCAGCTTCTGCAAGCCGGCGTTGAAGTGGTCGGCCTCGTAGAGGGCATGCCCACTATCGGCGGCTATCTGGTTCACGCCAGCAAAATCCGCCGCCTCGGTGTGCCGATCTACACTTCACACACCATTTTGAAGGCGCTCGGGGAAACCGGCGTCGAAGGCGCAATACTCTGCCGCGTCGACGAGCGTTTCCAGCCTGTGCCAAACACTGAATTAACGATTGAATGCGACTGCATCTGTCTCGCAGTCGGGTTGACGCCACTGATAGACCTTTTTCAGCAGGCACAGTGCCGCATGGTTCACGTCGGTGAACTCGGCGGGCTCGTGCCGCTGCATGATTCAGCGATGCGCACCACCAACCCTGACGTCTTTGTGGCCGGCGATGCCTCTGGCATCGAAGAAGCCACTACCGCGATACTTGGCGGCCGCATTGCCGGTGCCAGAGCCTACGAAAGCATTCATGGCAAATCGCCGAAAGCTGAAGCGATTGTCGAAGAGGCTCGCGAAGAGTTGCGAACCCTGCGGTCAGGCTCAACCGGTGAACGTATCCGCTGGGGCCGCGAACGCGTTCTCAAGGAGGTCGGAGCATGCTGAAAAATACCGGAATCATCACTAATGAAGAACTAAAACCGGTTCTACCGGCACAGACCCGTCTCGAAAAGGGGCCGGTAGCCATTATTGAATGTCTGCAGGATATCCCCTGCGACCCATGCGTGTCAGCCTGCCCGGTCAAGGCGATTCAGATGCAGTCTGGCATTACCGACCGGCCGCAACTGGACTTCGAAACCTGCACCGGATGCGGGGCCTGCGTGCCGAAATGCCCGGGCCTGGCAATCTTCATTGTCAACATGAAGCACAATGTTCCGGGCAAAGCGCTGCTGTCGATGAGCTACGAACTGCTGCCCGTGCCGGCAAAAGACCAGGAAGTCGATGCCCTCGATCGCACCGGCAAGTTTGTCTGCAAGGCAAAAGTTGCCAGAGTCATCAACCCGCCCGCCTACGATCGTACCGCGGTAGTAACTATCGAAGTTCCGGCCGATCGTATCAACGATATACGCGCCATCAAAGTTTGACAGGGGGAAAGCCAATGAAAATCATCTGCAGATGTCAGGATGTAACTGAAGACGAAATCATCGCCGCCATCAGACAGGGCGCGACCACTATCGACGAAATCCGCCGCCTCGTGCGTGCCGGCATGGGCTCATGTCAGGGCCGCACCTGCCGCCGCCTCGTTTCACAGATCATCAGCCGTGAACTTAAAACGCCCGCCGCTGAAATTTACCCGCCGACTTTCCGCCCGCCCAACCGCCCTGTGTCTTTCGAGCTGATCAACGCCGAGCTCGCCAGGCACGCAGACGAAGAGGGGGAAGAAAAATGAACAGAGCCTTTGATGCCGTAATCATCGGCGGTGGCATTCTCGGCATTTCGACTGCCTACGAACTTGCCCGCGCCGGCATGAAAAATATCTGTGTCCTTGAGCGCAAATACCTCGCCAGCGGTTCAACCGGCCGCTGCGGCGGCGGTTTCAGACAGCAGTGGAGCACCGAAGCAAATACCACTCTTGCCATGGCTTCGGTTCAGCGCCTTGAAGGACTCGAAGAAGAACTCGGTTACCGCACTGAATTCTTTCAGGGCGGCTACCTGATTCTTGCCCATACCGAAGAAGAAGAACAGCAGTTCGCAAAGAACGTCGCGATGCAGCGCAAGCTCGGCCTCGAAGTCGACATGGTCGACCCGGCAGAGGCCAGAAAGATCGTGCCGTTCCTTAACACTGAAATGATCCGCAAAGCCACCTGGTGCCCCAAAGATGGGCACATCAACCCGTTTCTGCTGACACAGGGCTATGCCAACGCCGCCAAACGCCTGGGCGTAGAAATCCACCTCTGGACCAACGTCACCGGCATCATGAAGAAAAGCAATGTCTTCTTCGTCATGACCGAAAACGGCAACACCTACCAGACGCCGCTGCTTTTCAACTGCGCCGGCGGCTTTTCGAAGGGTATCGGTCAGATGCTCAACGTTGATATTCCGGTCGACCCCTACCGTCACGAAATTCTCGTCACCGAGCCGGTCGAGCGCCTCTGGAACCCGATGGTAATCAGCTTCAGCGTCGGCCTCTACGCCCGCCAGGAAATGAGCGGTGGCGTGGTCATGGGCATGGGCGACCCGAACGAACCGGTCGGAACCTATGTCGGCAGTTCGATGCACTTCATGTATGAGATGAGCAAACGCTTCAGCCAGCTTTTCCCCAAACTCGACAAGCTGAGAATCGTCAGACAGTGGGCCGGTCTCTACGAAATGACGGCAGATGCACAGCCGATACTTGGCCCGGTCGAAGAAGTCGACAACTTCATTCAGGCAAGCGGCTTCTCAGGTCACGGCCTGATGCTGGCCCCGGCGGTAAGCATGCTGCTCGCCGACCTGGTGGCCAATAAAAAGAAAAGCCCGGTTATCGACGATCTCAATGTTAAGCGCCTCTATAACCTGAAAGACGTTGTCAAAGAAAAATCAGTTGTCTGACGGGGTACCATTGACGCTTTTTGTTTCGGTCATTAGAATTGACAAATAATCAAAGCAGGAGGGCCAGAAGTGAACTATCGCCTTAAAAATGCCTTTTTCGCGTTTCTTACCGCAGGTGCTCTTTTCTCCGGTGCTGCCTACGGCAGAGCTCCGGTAACCAATATTTCGGGTGACCAGAATCCCATCGACGGCGCACTGGTAATGATGCAGCCGGTTACGGTCGGCAAAGGCAATCTTATTGGCGGTTTCCTTGGCAAGACCCTCAATATTCCGAAACAGGTAAAAATCGATGACGTCGGCTATCTCGTGTTCGCTCTGGCAGCCGATGCCATTCAGGTAAACCCGGCCGATCCAAAGGGCTACCACGAAAAGTCTGTCAAACCCTACCTCACCGACAGCAAGGAAATGACCGATTCTCTCAAACTGAGAAGAACCGCCCGCCAGATCCGCTTTCAGGCTCTCAAAGGTGCGATCAGCAAAGCCGAAGGCCTGAATGAAGAACAGAAGAAACGGGTTCTCGAATTCCTTTCCCAGTCGGTCGGTTCACCGATGGTGGTAATGTCCAAGTCACCGCTGCCTTCTTTTATGCCGTCTCCCGGCCCGTGCATGATTCCGCTCGGCGCCGAAATGGTTGCTGACAAAACTGGTAATCGCCTCGGCATCGAAACTTCGATGATCTGCGTTCTCGACATCGAATCAGAAGGTAAAAAACTCTTCTCGGTCGATGATGCCCTTAAAAATGACACCCTCGACCTCGTCGTTGCCCATGAAAACGGTCACGCCATCATGTTCGACATGTATGGCAAGCTGTTTCAGAAGATTCAGCGCACCTCTTCGAACGGCCATGACGCCCCGATCATCACCGACGTGGGCCTTGCCTATGTCGAAGGCTGGGCAGAAGCTTTCGAAGCCGTTTATGGCCCTGCTAACCCCAAACTGGCCGAAAAAGACCGCACCAAATACAACATCTCTGAATTCCTGTATGCCCGCCAGGATCCGATCCGCCGCGACCGCTACGTCTGGGCCAGCAACGTCGGCAAGAAAACCGGCGTTCTCAAGAACGGCCTGCAGCTGATGTCGACCGAAGGCGTAATTGCCGGGCACATCTATGACATTCTCACCAGCCGCGCCATCAACGCCCCCTACGAAAAGTGCATTCAGACAATGCTGACCGCGCCGATGAACTTCATGGAATTCGTTCAGAACTACGTCAAGCTTTTCCCCGAAGACAAGAAGGTCATCTACCGC
>JAKQKW010000433.1 GCA_029560455.1 Candidatus Rifleibacteriota bacterium | reverse complement strand
TGAACCCGGAGTATAATAACAAAAAAAGCAGGAGCCGGAAATATGATTATTCCATGGGTCTATTTTCTGAAAGAGGAAGAGCAGCTGGTTCTGGAGGGTTTCACTAAAAAGTGGGTAGTCAACGGCCCCGGGCACGTTTTTGTTCAGCCTTTTATCAGTGCGCGCATCAGACTTGGCGTGAGCCTTACGCCAACTGAGTTTGTCAAGATCAGAGATCTTCTCACCGGCGAAATCAGGGTTGAGAAGGGACCGTGCTTCTTTTTCATGCAGGCTTACGAAGAGCTCATCAAAAAATACGATGTCATCGTTCTGCAGCAGAATGAATACGTAAGGCTCATAGACAAATCTACCGGCGTTATCAGGGTTGTCACCGGCCCGAATCACGTCGTTCTGAGTGCCAGCGAAGAAATGCTCGAAAAGCCATGCAAAGGCATCAACATCGATGAGCATACTGCGGTTCTGGTGCGCAACAACACTGACGGTTCGCTGCGGCTGGTGACTAAGAACCAGGTCTTTTTCCCCGCAGCCACCGAAGAAATTGAGGATGTCAGACGCAAGATTCTTCTCGAAACGCATCAATCGGTTATCATCAAGGGCAAAGACGGCAGATTTCGCATTGTCAGCGGCAGTCAGGCTGAAAACGCCTTTTTCCTGCAGCCCTATGAAACTCTGGTGGCAATGAGCTGGTCATCAGGTATTCATAAAGAAAAGCGCGATCTTAAAATTACCCACATCGACTCGCGCCCTAAATTCATGTGGTATGAATTCGGTGTCAGAACCAAGGATAACGTCGAACTGATTCTCGGGGTCACCTTCTTCTGGCAGATTGAGAACATCGAAACCATGATTAAGACAACTGATGACGCACCCGGCGACATCTGTTCGCATGCGCGCAGCATGATCATACAGTCGGTATCAAAATCAAGTCTTGAATCTTTTCTCGACCGCTTCAACGACATCGTCAAGGAAGCGATCAACGACAGCAGCGACCCGTTTTACAGCCAGCGCGGTGTCAAGATTCATTCGGTCGAAGTGCGCTCGGTCAGCTGCAAAGAAGAAAGCACCCAGGTCATTCTGCAGGAAATCATTCAGGAAACCACCAACCGCCTCAACCGCCTGTTGAAGCAGCAGAGCGAAAATGAGGTCAGGCTCAATGAAGTCAAAGGCAACCTCGACATCGAGCGGCAAAAGGGTGATCTTATTCAGATTCAGCGCGAGAATGCGCTGAAAGAAGCCGAAATGCACGGTGAATGTGAAGCGGTAAAGGTTGCGCGTTTCTTCGACAAACTTGCCGACTCTCTATCAGAGCAGGAAAAGATCAATATCTTCAATACTCTCAAAAAAGTCGAATATATCGAAAAGCTTGGCCGCAGCAACGCCAGCATGTTCTTCACCCCTCAGGATATCGACCTGCGAATCGAAACCGCCCGCCCCCCACAGAGTTAAACCTTTCGCTAAAAACAGAACCCGGTAACCATGCGATTGCGGTCACCGGGTTCTGACTTTGTTGCGCCTTAAAAGTGACTGGCGCCTCTGCACTGATCAGGCTTCGTGGCAGATATCGTAATCAGGGCAGCGGCCTTCAGCGGTTTCGCATTCGAGATAGCCGCGGCTTTTGCCGACGCAAGCAAGCTTCATGCCGGTCTGACGGCGTGACTTGCGGTTCAGTTCAATCTTTTCGCTGCGCAGTTCTACTACCTGCTCATCGGTAAGGCGACCCGGGTTCATCATCATGGCGGTAACTCCTGTGAAATGCTTGTTAATAACCAACCTGAGCAAAAATACATGGTTTGTCGATTTTTTTCAACCCCTTCCTGCTTTTGCCGGTGGCAGACTGATTGAATCTGAGTTATAATCAACCTGTAACAATGCATAATACTTCGCCATACCTTGAGGGAACCAACGACATCATTCCTTGCGGCTCTGCCTGCGAGGCGTTGAACTTTCTACAGCAGATATATCATTCGGCGCCAGTCTGCATGCTTGCCATAGACTCTGAAAACCGGGTTATCAGACTTAATCAGCGTCTCGCCGATTTTGCCGGGAAAGACGTTTCCGACTGCCCGGGCCTGCCCCTGTCTGAACTTCTTCCTGCCGCGGCGTCTCAGTTGAAGGCTATTGCAAAGCAGGTTCTAAAATCAGGTCTGGCTGTCCTGAACCAGGAAATAAATTTTTCAGAAACTGAACAAAAATTCTTCTGGGCGGTTAATGCTTACCCGGTAACCTATGAACAAACAGGCAGCATTACCGTCAGCTTGATAATCAACGACATTTCGGAGCTGCGTAATACCCAGATTGGTCTTGAGAAAGCCTACCAGGATATCCTCACCCTCCAGGAAAAACTGAAGCAGGAAAACCAGGTGCTCAAAAATCATCTCTCTTATAATTTTGACGACAACACCATGCTTGGCAGCAGCCCTTCTCTCAAGCAGGTGCTTTTTCAGATACATAAAGTCGCTCCGACTGACGCCACCGTAATGATTACCGGCGATACCGGCACCGGCAAAGAACTGGCGGCGCGAGAAATTCACCGCTGCAGTCGACGGGCCAATCAACCTTTGATTGTGGTAAATTGCGCGGCCCTGCCGGCCAATCTGATTGAAAGCGAACTGTTCGGGCACGAAAAGGGCGCTTTCACCGGTGCAATCGCCCGCAAAATCGGCCGTTTCGAAGTGGCAAGCGGTGGCAGCATTTTTCTCGATGAAATTGGCGAAATGCCGCTCGAGCTTCAGAGCAAACTGCTGCGCGTCCTACAGGAAAACCAGCTTGAAAGAATCGGCAGCACCAAACTCATCAACATCGACGTCAGAGTCATCGCCGCCACCAACCGTAATTTAAAGGCTCAGGTAGAAACCGGTAAGTTTCGTGAAGATCTCTTCTTCAGGCTGAACGTGTTTCCGATTCACCTGCCGTCTCTGGCTGAACGTGAAGGTGATGTCATCGAGATAGCCACGAGTTTCATGCTGCAGTTCGCCAGACGCCTGGGCAAAAATATCAATTGTATTTCGCCGGCTTCGATTGCCCGTATGCAGACCTATAACTGGCCTGGCAATATTCGTGAGCTCAAGAACGTAATCGAAAGGTCAGTAATTTTGTGTCATTCTGACACTTTAGAGGTCGACCTGCCCGAAACTGCCAGAAAAATGCCGAAAGAAGCTCAGGTGGTCGAAACTGGCAGTGCGCAGAATTTAAACGAAGTGGAAAAAGCACACATTTTACAGATTCTCCATTCCACTTTCTGGCGGGTGCGCGGGCCGGGCGGAGCCGCAGAACTGCTGGGCCTGAAACCAACCACTCTCGAATCAAGAATGGCAAAACTCGGTATCAAACGCAGCACCAGAAGATAAACACAACATCCCGCTGCCCCCTGTGCAATCGCGCCAGTCTTCTGTCACATATGAGTTTAAGAATCGACGCTCATTACGTCATCCCTGCGAAGGCAGGGATCTAGGCTATTAAGGCAAGATTCCCGCCTGTACCCTCTGGGGCATAAACGCGGAATGACGAAGACCCCTCTAAATCCTTGTGTGACAAAGGACTAGAACCAGTGCTTCATTATCAGTATAATATTTTCGCCCATAAACTCGGCAATGACGCAATTTATATCAATAATTCCTTGCGCAGAGCTTTAATCTGAGGGTTCAATGCGATTTCAACATTATCAAACCCTGTGTTTCCAAATGCGAGAGCCATAGGCATAGCTTTTCCAAAACCCCAAAAAAACCAGTTCCTAAAACCTGGCATGGCTTTTGCGTATATTATTTACGTAAGGGCAGAAAAGTTTGTTGGGAAAGCGGGCAAATCATGATAATAATGTTTAACCTGTTGGTTATCTGGATCAGATTCATGATGTTCGTTTCTGCAGTGAAACAGGCAGTTTCAACACACCGCAAAGTCGCAGTTCCGTGCCGCTGAATAATTACCACCAGACGAGTTTAACCTCTACCAGTCCTGTTCTTTATCGCAATAACAACACAGCATCTCGCAGCACAGACAGACTTTAAGACACAGCATTGTAAAACCGGTTCGAAGCACAGTTATCCCTCTACCAGTCCTCAAGTCCAGACCAGCAGACCTGAAAAGTAAGTTTACGGCATAAACAAAGCTCTTTCACAAATCAGCCAAAGCATAGTCACAGCTTAGTCACCTTCAGAAGCACTTTAAATCACAGTATGGCCAATCTTTAAATTGCAGATGTCGAAGTATAGTCAACTTTAAGCTACAGCACGATAAAGCATAATCAAACCTCAACCACACTCAAATCGCAGCAATAGTTACAGCATCTGCCCGGAAAACGCCGCGCCAGTAAAATGGCGCGGTTGTTTTTTTATGCCGGGGGCATTGCCGGGCTCAGTGTTGATGCTATATCATTAAGGCATGAAAAAAATAATTTTACTGGTTTCACTGTTTTTACTGATGACTGCCTCAGTATCGGCCTGCAGCATGGCCATGCACGAATGGGAACTGATCTTTGATCAGCGTTTTCCATTACCTGGCCCGCTTGTTCCGGCACAGGAATTCACAATTCTTGCAAACCGCTTTGTACCATATGAACTGGCGAAAATTCTCTGGGTCAGCAATGCCGCGGTTCCGACCGAAATTGTCGAAAGCTTCAAGAACACCAGCAAAAAATGGACAACTACGCTGCCATGGATTCCGACAGACCAGGCAGGACTGGCCAGCCACACTCTCGCATCGACAACGATAATCGTCGAGCCGGTTCACTACAATCTACGTATTGTGCTTTTCAAAGACAAGCTTTCAAATTATCGCTGCCGACAGCTTCTGATAATGCAGGAAGGCCGCATCA
>JAKQKW010000426.1 GCA_029560455.1 Candidatus Rifleibacteriota bacterium | reverse complement strand
GGATGCGGCTTAGAGCCCGTGTTCCGGTCGTGCGAGCAGAGGGAGCAGATGGAACTATGAGGGTGCGAAGATCGCAGAGCGTTGCAACGACTGACATGCCGTAACACGCTGTTGGAAAGAAAAAAGTTTACGTTTACCCTGAACAATTACCCGGGGCAATTGCACTAAAATGCCCGTATCTCTCATCAAAACAAGATCCCCGCCACCCTTACGTGCAGGCTTTACCCATGGGTCACAAGCGCGAGAATGACACAGTCAGCTTCCGTCATTCCTGACGCAGAACCAGAATTCGTAAATTTAATGCGATCACCCTGAATAATTGTCAGGGTACGGCGATAGCACTGACGTGCTATACTCTTGCTGAAAACAGTTTTTCGGCAGGAGAGCGGCATGAAATTAAGATGCGTCTGGTTATATTCAGCTATTCTGGTGGTTTTTGCGTTATTTGGCCCGCTTACAGAAGCTGAAGCAGGAAGATTGCGTGACCGCATCAAAGAAGCCATAAGAAAGCGTATCGATGCGAAGGCAATGCAGCAACCAGTCAGCTCCACCCGTTACGAATTTGAATTTGAAGGCCGCACCCGCACTTATTACCTTTACCTGCCCAGCACCTGGAACAAAAAAGACCCGATTCCGGTGGTTTTTCTCTTTCATGGCGGTGCCGGCGGTGCCAGAGGCGCCCTGCATTATTACGAGCTCGAAGCAAAAGCTGAAGAGGCTGGTTTTATGCTGGTGGCCCCAGACGGTACCGGCGAAACCGAAAATATTCTGCTCACCTGGAACGTCAGCTTCGGGTTTGGCTATGCCCAGAAGAACAAGATTAACGACACCGGCTTCATCGACGCCCTGCTCGATAAATTGAGCAAAGATTACCCGATTGACGCGAAGCGCATCTATGCCACTGGCCTGTCGAACGGCGCCATGTTCTGTCACTGGCTGGCAGCACAGCCAGAAAATCGCTTCGCCGCCATCGCACCAGTGGTCGGCACGGCCGGCGGCAAAGAACAGCACGAAAAGAACATGCATCTGCCGCCGGTGCCGCAAACTCCTGTATCGGTCTGCATTATTCAGGGTCTGATCGACGAGCATGTACTTATCGGTGGCGGCACGCAGAAAAAATCGGTCACAGAAGCCCGTGAACTGCTGTCAGCTTCAGCCACCATAGATTTCTGGGTACAGGCCAACGGCTGCGATAAAACCGCCGGCACCACCTTCGATCAAAGCCTGCTGAGCACTGTGCATCATTACGCCAATGGTCGCGAAGGCAGCGAAGTAACCGCCTATGTGGTTCACAACCTCGGCCATGCCTGGCCGGGCTCGACGAGAACCCCGCGCAAAGGTTCAGACAAACCACCGCAGCAGTTCAAAGCCAACGACATCATCTGGGATTTCTTCAAAACCCACCCCAGACCCTGAGTCGGCCGGCTCCTGAATGGCAGTCATCTGACAAATATAGCCAAAAAACCTGTAATTGAAACGTGACAGGGGCCTGTTACGGTTTTTTTGGGCTAAGACCGAGCTCGTCTGCCTTTTCGCGCATGCCGGTTACACAGAGTTCTACGACCTTTTCGAGCTCAAGGCCAAGCATGGCGCAACCTGCTTTAATGACCTCACGGTTGCATTTGGCGGCAAAAGCTTTGTCTTTGAACTTTTTGATGACGCTTTTAACTTCCATGTCGGCAATGCGGGTCGGGCGCATCAAAGCGGCCGCATGCACAATACCGGTCAGTTCATCAACGGTATAAAGACTCTTCTCTATGTTGCTTTCGGGCTTTACATCGTTCATTAAGCCCCAGCCATGTGACATGACCGCCCTGATAACCGTCTCAGAAACGCCGTGCGGCGCAAGAATTTCGCGCACATGCCCGCAATGCTCTTCTGGAAACTTCTGGTAATCAACATCATGCACGTAGCCGACCGCTTCATAAAGGTCGGCATCTTCGCCAAAATGAATCCCCATCTGACGCATCGCGGCACTTACCGCAAGGGCATGTGTCAGCAGATGTGGCTCGGTCACATTTTCTGCAATCAGTTTATGGGCCAGTTCGAGGCTCAGATCATTTGCCATGGCTGTCTCCTGCATCATTTTGTTTTAATTTGCCGCAAATTTAATCGCCGGTCAAGTTAAAAACCAGTCGGGCAACCGGCAGTGCCTTTCGATCGCGGTTAGAGGCGTATTCAGACAGAATGACTGCTGCATCTGGCTTAACCGCCGCATTATGTATAACCCGGCCATTAAAAGTGACTCTGACCGGTCGCGCCAGGTCAAAATGCCCTGGCGTAACGGCTACTACAAGCTTTGCGACTCTTGAACCGGTAATTACAACTTCATTACCTTTTTTTTCGGCTCTGATTGCGGCCGAAGGGACATCGCGCCGGAACAGAAACCAGCCTTCGGGTTGTGGCAGAATGCCTGGCAGGCGCAGTC
>JAKQKW010000425.1 GCA_029560455.1 Candidatus Rifleibacteriota bacterium | reverse complement strand
GGATGCGGCTTAGAGCCCGTGTTCCGGTCGTGCGAGCAGAGGGAGCAGATGGAACTATGAGGGTGCGAAGATCGCAGAGCGTTGCAACGACTGACATGCCGTAACACGCTGTTGGAAAGAAAAAAGTTTACGTTTACCCTGCAAACACAGGTTGCTGGTTCCGTAACCAATAAATTTCGGGTAGAATTAAAAACCGTACAATCATTTGTGAGGTTATTTTGATGGCAAAACTCAGAAAAAGCCTTTTCAGCCTTCTGTTTGCTCTGCTGCTGATCGTTTCGCTGCTTTCAGCACCAATCCAGGCTGCACCCGAAGAAAGCTCCACCGGCAGACTGCGTATAAGCTTTTCGGCAGCTGTTGAAAAAAGTCTGAAGGGAACGGCTACGGCTCTTGACCGGGCCACCCTGGCACTTTTCGAAAAGCTCGACAAAACCGACAATCTGAGTGTCAAAGTTCGCAGTCACTTTTATGACACCGCAATCAGGCGCTATTTTGTTTCAATAAGCGGCGAAGGCATATTTCAGGGCAAACTGCCATTCAAACTCAAGCATGACAGTTATCTGGTTTCGAGCAACCAGGAAATCTCATACGATTTCTACTTCAGCGAAGTCAGAGAAGATCGCGAAGGCATAAGGTTCAAATATTCCGGCAACTTCGTAGTCTCTCTTGACCGGGTTGCATACCGGATGATCCAGACAATTCCGCATCTGGCGGCTTCCGGTTCGCTCGGGCCGGTCTTCGATATGCTTTCAGATTTTTTCGACAAGCTCAATATCGGCATTCTGTCAGAGGCAATTTCTGAAACCCTGCGCAAGTTTTCGACGGTTGCCCTCACCAAGGCAGGAACCGAACTCATAAGTCAGGCAGGCAAAAACAAAAATCTCGGCAAAGTAATTGCCGAGTGCATTAAAGACGGCTCAATGCTGAGCTTTATCGGCATCACCATCATCAAAACTGCCTCAATCAGCGCTGTCAGCGTCAGCGGTGCCAGTCTTGGCGCCGCTGTCGGTTCGCTTGTGGCACCGGGCCCCGGCACTGCCGTTGGCGCTTTTCTTGGCAGCCAGATCATGACCCTTGCCGCCAAAATGCTGGTTCACGAACTTACAGCCGAATTACCGCTCAAAATCAACATAAAACGCCTGACTAACAGCTGGCATATACTGCAGCACAATCCCGGCGACGAAGAAGCCCGCCAGACATGTGAAGAAGTGCAGAAAAAAATAGAGAAAAAAATCGCGGCCGAATTCAACCGCGAAAAATTCAGTCTTTTTGAAACTCTCATCGAGCAGATCGAAAAAATGCCGGCTGAAGATCGGCCGGCTATGATATCGGTTCTGAAGAGACTTCAGCAGTTACTTGGATTCAAAATAACCAACGAAGGCGACTGGTATTACGCCAGACAGTATTATCAGCTCAAGGCCGCCGTTGAAAAGTGGGGACTGCAGAAGCATGTGGTTTTTACGGTCGAACCCCGGCAAAATTCAGCCAGATAAATTGACAATCAATCAGGCTGGTGCGATAATGAAACCCTGTTTTTAAAGCCCGGTTAACGGGAAATTTTAAGGAGTTGTTTTTAATGAAGCAAACCGCCATGGAGAAAGAAAAAGTGACCTCAACCAAAAGACTTCCCTACAAAGTCAAAGACATTGATCTCTGGCAGCTTGGCCGCAAGGAAATCGAGATTGCCGAACACGAAATGCCGGGCCTGATGGCTCTGCGTGAAAAATATGGCAAGAAAAAACCGCTGCGCGGAGCCAGAATCATGGGTTCGCTTCACATGACCGTACAGACCGCCGTTCTCATCGAAACTCTCGCCGAACTCGGCGCTGACGTCAGATGGTGCAGCTGCAACATTTTTTCGACCCAGGACACAGCCGCCGCCGCGATCGCCAAGGCCGGCATTCCAGTTTTCGCCTGGAAGGGCGAAACCCTCGAAGAATATTGGTGGTGCACCCGTGAAGCCATCATCTGGCCGGATGGCCAGGGCCCGAATCTCATCGTCGACGACGGTGGCGACGCAACCCTGATGGTTCACCTCGGCACCCAGGCAGAAAAGAACCCCAAGGTTCTCGACCGCACTCCCGATGGCGAAGATGAAGCCCAGCTGATCGCTCTGCTCAAGCAGACCCTCAAGAGCGAACCGAAAAAATGGACCAACATCGCCAAAAACATCAAGGGTGTCAGCGAAGAAACCACCACTGGCGTTCACAGACTTTACAAAATGATGGAAGAAAAGAGCCTTCTTTTCCCCGCTATTAACGTTAATGACTCGGTAACCAAGTCAAAATTCGACAATCTCTATGGCTGCCGCGAAAGTCTCGCCGATGGTATCAAGCGCGCCACCGACGTTATGGTTGCCGGCAAAGTCGCAGTTGTCTGCGGTTACGGCGACGTCGGCAAAGGCTGCGCCCAGAGCATGCGCAATTTCGGCGCCCGCGTTATCGTCACCGAAATAGACCCGATCTGCGCTCTGCAGGCCGCCATGGAAGGCTTTGAAGTCAAAACCGTCGAAGATACCCTCGGTTCTGCTGATATCTACATCACCACAACCGGCAACAAAGATGTCATCACTGCAGAACACTGCAGCAAAATGAAAGACCAGGCTATCGTCTGCAATATCGGTCACTTTGACAACGAAATTCAGATGGCAAAAATCGAAGGCTGGCCCGGCATCAAGAAGACCAACATCAAGCCTCAGGTTGACAAATACACCTACAAAGACGGCAAAATGATCTACATTCTTGCCGAAGGCCGCCTGGTTAACCTCGGCTGCGCCACCGGTCACCCCAGCTTCGTCATGAGCAACTCATTCACCAACCAGACTCTTGCCCAGCTCGATCTGTGGCAGAACAATCATGAAGTTGGCGTTTACACTCTTTCGAAGAAACTCGACGAAGAAGTTGCCAGACTTCATCTCGAAAAGATCGGCGTCAAACTCACCAAGCTGACCCCGAAACAGGCTGAATATATCGGCGTTCCGGTTGAAGGCCCCTATAAGCCCAATCACTACCGCTACTGATCGGTAAAAAAACAACCGGTGTCTGCAATTGCAGACACCGGTTATTTTTTTATCTTCAGATTTTCTGCAGCATAACGGCAAAATCTTCGCTGACCGCCCGGCGATTTTCGCCGGTGATTCGATGCAGTCGATCCGCGAGTTCCTGGCGGCGGCCGGCAATAACGTTGAGTTTTTCTTCGAGCCAGGCGCGGGTAAGTTCTGAAGGAGAACAGCAGAACTGCCAGCGACATGCCGAAGCAAAAGCCGTCACCTTGGGGTCATAAGCAATCCCGACCCACGGAACCGAGAGGGTGGTCGCAACAATACAGCCATGCAGTCGCATTGAAACAACGACATCAAAATCAGCCAGAGCCTGCAAAGGCTCGCGGGCATAAAGAATATCCCCCTGCCAGCCGGCTTTTCGCCAGACTTTTTCATCTTCACCCGGCTGAAATGCTACCGGTGTCAAGGTCAGATTTTCGAGCTCGGCTTTCATGCTGACAAGGTCGGCGGCAATTTTTTCGCTGCCGGCGACTGATGATCTTATAATTGCCGCAACCCGCAGATTTCCCTTATGTTTCGCAGACCTGCCATCAGCCTGAACCTCGTTAAGAAAAACCAGGTCGGCTCCTGTATTAACAATCGCAGTCCCGGCAATTTCTTTTGCCAGATCTGCTGATTCAGAATCTCTGACACTGAAATACGCTGACTGAGCAAACTCTATTGCAAGCCAACCCGCGAGCAGTCGGTCAAGAACATTGTTATTTCTGAAAGGCCCAAGCCCCTGCGCCGGAAGAATTACTTTGACACCGCAAAGTCTGGCGAATGAAACCAGCATCATATAATATGCCAGGCTGAGGCGGCTGGTTACAGACTGAAGAACACTGCCACCCGGGATCACAAAGATTTCTGAGCTCAAAAGTTCTTCTGCAACTGCAAAAAGATTGCGACGACCGGTAAAACTTACATTAGCGGGTATTCCGCCTTCATCTGAAGCATCAGTGCGATTCAAAATTACGAAACGGTAATCGGGTTTTTCGGCAGCGAACCTGCGGTAGAAAGATTTCCAGAGCAGCTCGTCGCCAGCATTGCCAAAACCGAAATAGCCGGCCACAAATGCCTTTTTCTCTTTTTCTGCACCAAGCTTCAGCACAAGATTGAAAAAGGCAAGCACCAGAACCGCGCCCAGGCCAATAACAACACCAAGCCAGAGCCCGTTGAAAATTCGCAGCAGACTCAACATCAGCGGGGTATGAAAGTGGCACAGCGAATTAACTGCCGAAACCTGACCCATCTGCATAAATACTGCCAGCAAAGGCAGAATGGCAAAATTGCGCCGCAGATAAAAAAAGATAAACAGCAGCCCGGCCGGATAACCAACCAGAAATTCTTTATTACGGGGACGGGCTACCAGAATGTTTTCGAGAAATGTACGAAAGGCATCTTCGGTCTCAGAAGGCTTGAGAAAGGTGACATTTCCTGATCGCAGCACATACAATGCCACGCTGGCAGCAGCAACTGCAAGAAGAATGCCGCCAACCGGAGTAACCGGCTTGTGCAGAAGAGCGAAGCAGCCTCGACCATACTGCCGCAACGCCCAAAGGCCGGTTATCAGCAGGGGCAGAATAAACGCCAGCTTGATTCCCCTGAATTGTTCGAATTTGAGCAAAAATTCGATCTCGGAATAAATACCGGCAATAAGAAGGCCGCCGATAACCGACGGCAGAACCATGCTCAATACAAAGCGCGGCAGACTTCTGAAAAACCCGGTGTCTGTGACCTGCAGTCTCTGCATGGCAACGATTACTCCGATACATGACCAGGTAACCGCACCGACCAGACCTGATACGGCGATAAAAGTGCTGCGCGACATCACCATGAAGCAGAACAGAAAGGCAGCAACGAAGATCAGTGACCAGTTTGCATCAAGCGACGGCATGAATGAAACACGCATGAGAATCAGAAGCCCCATAAACAAAGCAATGCCGATTGCCAGCACTTCATAAACGCTCATTTTTCCGACAATATGGCGAGGCTCATGCATGCGTTCAGCCGGAGTCGTTGCAACTCTAAAACCTGCCTCATTGAGCTCCTTTACTGTTCGACTCAAATAATCGAGGTTAAAGGTTGCAAGATTCTCAATAAACTTCTTGTCATCCTGAAAAAAGCATCGAATGTAGAGCATTTTCAGGCTGCGATCCTTGACCGCTCTTACCCAGCGCGCCACAGAACGCTTTACGTTGTAAACCTGATCGAGCTCTTTGCGGCTGATGCTGTGAACTCTGACAAAGGGGCGGCTGGTGGCAAGCCCCTTCAGATAGTTTTCGATGCCATCCTGAAGGTTGAACTCAACCCAGCCGATGCGATAAGACCGGTCTTTGAACAGCGCGACTATCTTATTCAACTCGCCTCTTGAGCCAAGCATCTCTTCTTCGGCAAAAAGCAGTGCCGAAACGCTTGCCGGTGTCGGTATCGAATTGATAATCTTTGCGGCGGCATCGGCGGTAAGGCCGGGATAATTGAAAACTCTTACAACCAGACCAAGACCGGCATCATCAGCCATCTGGAAGTATTCAGACGAAAACCCGAGCCCAACGCGTTCGCGAAAACCCTTGCTCGATTTATTTATCAGCAACAGGTTGCGATGAATGCGCACCAGGCGGTCAGCCGGAATTTTCCAGGAAAGGGTCTGTTCGATACGGTCGAGAAGGGCCGTGTCATCACTGTGAACCCATAACGAGCCGAGTGTGTTGGTTCCGGCCGGCGGGTCCATTTCAAAAGTCTCTTCAAGAGACAGCTTGCGAATTTCTTTGCTGTTGAGAACCGTTATTTTGCCTTCTGATTCGAGCGATGCGAGAGTATCTTCAGATACAGCAACCGAACTGGCGCCGTTTTTGCGTAAAGACTCGAAAAGCTCTTTCAGTGACCAGCCCTCTTCGCGGGCAAGCTGTCTGATCTCTTCAAAATCGACGACGGTTTCGACAAAAACATTACGCTGCTCGGCAATGTGGCGAAAGACCAGTCGCCATGAAGCTACCAGCAACCCGGGCAGTAAAAGCGGAATAATAATGAGCCAGAAAACAGGAACGCGTCTGAGAAATCTCATCGACATCAGGGCTTTCTGGCTTCATTCATGAAGGAAGCCATGATCAGGGTTAACTTGCGGGCTTTGAGAACAATTCCGGAGCTTTCAGGAATCAGAATCAGATGATTCGATGGAATATCAGCATTACCCGAAATTTCGCGACCAGCCGAAAGGTCAATCACGGCCTTGCCGGAAGCGGCTTCGAGTCGCAGCTGCCCTGAGCGGACAACCAGCATCGCTCCAGATTCCGGGCTGATCTCTGAATCGGCGGGAAGCACCATGGATCGAAACTTGAGAAAGTGTTCGACGTAACTTTTAGAAACCAGCGGGTCGCCGGCGGTGCCAGGGTTTTGCCCCATGGCAACCGACGCAATCAGAAGAATGGCAATAAAAAAGCATGATTTGAGGCTGATCTCAAGCAGTCTGATCATAACTGACTCCCGTTATTGGCGATGGGAAAATCGTACCACAGCAGCCGACAAATGTAAAACCAGAGAATTCTTGACATTGCCTGGCCCCGGTGCAGTAGAATACATGGCCAACCAAACTGGAGGAAGACAATGCTGATCAACGAAATTGAAATTGCCGGCTCTTCGATATCACTCAAGTGCTGGTCAATGAAGGTAGAAAACGTCGAAGCCACCTTCGACACCATCATGAACAAGGCTGACATGTTCAGCATTGATACCGAACTTCCAGGTTTTCACGACTGCGACTGCGAGAACTCGATCATTCGTGGCTTCTATTCTGTCATAATTCCTTTCGAGATTGAACATCTTGTTGATGGTATCACCACCAAGACCCTTTTCAAGCGCATCGAAAGCTGTGAGTTTATCATCACCGGCAAACTGATTGTTACTTTTGGCAAGGCCGGGCCGATGAAACTACTCGGCGCTGCCCTCTCTGCCGCAACCGGCGAGCACGTCGACCTGCTCGAATTCGAGTTTCAGCATCTTAACCAGCTGCAGGAACGCATGACCAACATCAAGGCGATCGTGATTACCAACCCGAAAGAAAAAGAGATTCGCCGGGCCCGTCTGGCCGGGCACATGGAAAGTTATACCGAATACAACATCATTGACCCGCGCAATCACGGCATCGAAAACGTTGCCGGCCTCATAGATACCCCGCTTGGGCCAATGACAATTACGGTTGGCAAAAAAGGCAGTATCAGGCTGAACGTCAAAAAAGGCCTGATCATGACCGTTGAATGCCTCGAATGGATTCTTGACCTGATTGTCAGCGAAAAAGCTCCCAACCCGGTAAAAGCGCCGCAGTCAGTATTCTGAACCCTGATCGATCAGATGGTTGCTTCGGGCAGAACATCGCGTGATCGTGCCAGCTTTGAGTGATAAATGAACACTCTCTGGCCAACCACGATCGTGTCACCATCGACAAGCACCCGGTAGCGAAAGCGGGCCTGATTGATGCGCAGAGTCATATCTTCGTCGTGCGCCTCAATTATATGGATTCCGTCTTTTTCGCTGATTACAAAGAGGTTCTCGGGACCTTCGGTCAGAGTCAGGTCGCATTCATCGGTTGAACCGCCGATGAATTCAGGCCCATCGATATAATAGCGATAAACCACCATTGAACTGATATGCTCGTCGAGCCAGCTTTCTTTCAAAAGCTCCCAGGCGATGGCAAAGCCAGAACCGGTTACCCCGCCCAGCAGCAGAAAAGCAACCAGATTCTGACCATCAGTAACAAAAAAGCGGTCAACGAAAGCCCCCGCAATTATTAGAGCCGGCGTCAGCCCCATGAGACTTCGGCACATAATTTTGACGCTTCCGTGCAGAATGCCGAAACAGCCAGAAAGGCAGACCGAAAGGCTGAGCCACCAGAAGAACCGCAGAACCCCTCCGGCAATCAATGTCTGTGACAAGATAAAATCTGCTGCCATGGCAAAAATGACCCCGCCCAGCATCGTCACAGAAAGCCCGACTGAGGTTGATGATATCCAACAGGTCAGGGCCTTCGAAAGTCGTTTTTCCATAATGAGAACCGGCAACGACGACACCAGGCCGGCAAATAACCCGCTGAAAACCCCTGTGGTCAACAAACCGGTCTGGAAATTTTCAACGAGATCCCAGGGGTTGCCCGCAGGTGAAACCAGTGACGTTACCAGCCCGGCCAGGAGCCCTGAAAAAATGATTTCACAGTAGAAAAGCCAGTTCAAACGGCTAAGCTCACTTTAATGAGATGAAAAACAGCGGCAGGCAAGGAAATTCTCCTGACCTGCCGCTGCATTGTATCAGTTATTCTATGGTTTCTACAAGGGTAAGCTGGCTGACAAAATAAATACCATAACCTTCGACAATTTCATCGGGGGTAATATTGACATTACCATCTTCGAGATAGCGCTTACGGTCACGGATAATATTAAGCAGATCGCGCGGATGAACTGCACGCAGACCGCGTTTATCGCGCTTATAAAGAGAAAGTACCTGATCGATATTCGCCTGGTCGAAAGTAAGCCCGAGTTTACTGCATACCGATTTCCAGATATCGGTGTATTCAACGACGTTCGGATTGCGAACATTGATTTTGTATGGCAGGCGGCGCAGAAACGCGTCATCGACGATTTTCATCGGGTCAAGGTTGGTGCTGAACAGAACGATTTCGTCGGTCGGTACTTCCATGCGCTGGCCACCGAGAACCAGGTAGTCAACCTTGTTTTCGAGCGGGATGATGAAGCGGTTGAATATTTCTTCGACTTCACAGCGCTGGCGGCCAAGGTCGTCGATAAGCAGAACGCCACCGGTAGCTTTAACCTGAGGAGGTGCGTCAAAGCAGCCGAATTTGTTGTTGTATTTGACTTCGAGATCTTCGAGGGTCAGTTCACCACCTGCAGTGATAAGCGGCGGCTGCACAGCTATCCAGCGTTCATCGAGGCCTTCCATGTCAAAGTTTTCTACCGGAACATGACAGCTGGGGTCAAAAATCCTGACCAGCTGATTGCTGACTTCGACGGCATAGGGAACAACCATTGGCGGCAGAAGCTTTACTACCGAGCTGCACAGAAAGGTTTTACCATTACCGGGAAAGCCGTAGACAAAAGCGGGTTTACGGGCACATACGGCCTGACCGATCTGAAAAAGAACATCTTTGTAGCCAAGGTGATGTGAAAACTTTTCTTCCATCAACTTGCGGTTGATCGAAAAGCTTTTTTTACCCTCTTCAAGCACCTTGCGGGTAACGCGCAGATATTCTTCAAAACTTACCGGAACCGGCCCGAGATATTTGTCGCGATCGAGGATATTTTTAGCGCGCTCAGTGCCTTTCGGGTAAAGGCCATACTGATAATCTGAGCCCATGCCGGTACCACCGACCATACCGACAATTTCACCCTTTTTCAGTTCAGCAATAATGCCCTGAACGATTTCGGTGTCGATTTTAAGGATTTTCGCAAGCTTGCGTGGCACTTCCTTGCCATGCACATAAAGTTCTTTGATAATCTGACTGGTAATGATTTCGGGATCAACCTTGAGGTCGAGAAGAGACTTTGCCTGAGCCGGAATAATAGTGCGCAGATCAAGAGCCATAATTTTCCTCCAATTAGTTCTGGTCTCAGAATGATATAACAGTTTTCGCGGCCACATTCAACCGCTGTTGTGATGGCATTTACAACAGACAGCATTTCTGTTGGCCCCAGAAATGCTGTATAATGACCGTATGAAAAATAACGATCTCACTTCACTTGTTCTGCTGGCAGGTAATTCAACCCGCATGGGTCGGCCGAAGCAGCACCTGTTGCTCGGCAATCAGACCTTTCTGCAGCTTATTATCAGCAAACTTGAAGCATTCGCCGAAATCACGCGCATGCTGTTTGTCGGCCAGGCTGGCGACACTGACGGACAGAATGAGGTCGCAAAGCATAATGGCATCTGGGTGAATAATCCGATGCCTGAACAGGGGCCACTGAGCTCAATCAGACTGGCTTTGCCGGCAATTGCTGAAGATTCTGCGATTCTTCTCTGGCCGGTCGATCACCCGATGATTGGTAAAGAAACAGTCAGGCGCATTATTTCAGAATGGCAAAAACAGCCTGAAATGATAACTGTTCCGTCTGATGGTAAAAAACGCGGGCACCCGGTGATTTTTCCTGCCTGGTGCCGCCCGCTGTTTAAAGAGATTCCGCTCACAGATGGCGCCCGCAGCATATTGCAGATGAACCCCCAACGCATCAATCACGTTCTATCTGATGATTTCTGGATAACGCGCAATCTCAACACACCCGAAGCGTTTTCTGAAGCTGAAAACTGGCTTAAACTACAGGCACCGGCTCGACAATCAGCAGAGTGATGTCGTCAGGCGGCCTGGTATCACCAAGCCACTCTTTGAAGCCATCGAGAACTTCTTTAACAGCCTGTTCAACCTCGGAGGAGCGACTGCGGGAAAGCAGCGAACGAAAGCGCCCGTCGCCGAAAAACTCGCGACTGCCCTGCCGGCGCGCCTCGGTAATCCCATCAGAATACATTATCACACGATCACCCGGCTGCAATTGCACAGGGAACTGGTCGTATCTGAATTCTTCAGACAGGCCGATCGGAACATTGCCATTCTCAAAGACATCAAGGGTTCCGTCGCTTCTTTGAACCAGCAGTGGCGTATGCCCGGCCCGGCAACAGCTAAGAACCCGGCTTTTAACGTCTAAAACTGCATAAATCATGGTAAAATACTGGTAATTATTCTTATGCAGCATGAATTCATGATTAAGCTCGTCTGCAACCTGAGCTGGAGGTTTTGGAGTACCATCAGGCTGTCTGACAATACTGTTTACGCCTTCCCAGGCCGAGAGCATGCGATGAACTGTCACTGCCAGCATCGCTGACTGAATACCATGCCCGGATACATCGAGAATGAACATTGCAGTCGTATTACTGTCGAGTGAAACAACATTAAGAAGATCACCACCAATATTTTCGCAAGGCTCGTAATACCATGAAAAGTCCAAGCCCGGAATACTGATGCGCCGATCAGGCAGAAGACTGCGCTGCATGCTGCCGGCAGCTTCGAGATCTTCGCGCAGTTCTTCAAGAATGTTAATGAGTTCCTGGTTTTTCTCTTCCAGTTGTCGTGCGAGACTTTCGAGTTCAGCCTCATGAAATTTTCGATGATCGGTTTCTGATTTAAGCCGCAACATCGACCTGATTCTTGCAAGAAGTTCAAGTTCATTGATTGGCTTGGTGAGATAATCAACTGCGCCCGCCTCAAAAGCCTCTACCAGATCTTCGGTTTCTGACCTGGCGCTGACCACAAGAATCGGAATATCCTGATATTCATCGTGACTGCGAATCTCGCGTATCGCCTCAATACCGGTGATATCCGGCATCATAATATCCATCAGTATCAGGTCTATATCAGATTTTTTTTCTGACGGCACGATACCGATGTATTCGTATGCTTCAGCAGCAGAAGATGCCAGATAAATATGGCTGAAACCCTCTGTTTCAAGAATTGCCTCAAGCAGCATCAGATTGTCTGGCGCATCATCGACAACCAGAATACTCATCTTTTTGGGCACATGCTTGCTCATGACTTTTCTCCGTTTTCCGGCAGGATGACGCTGAAGCACGACCCGTGCCCAGGCTCGCTCTTCACAGCTATTTTCATGCCAAGAAGTTCAGCGAAGGATCTGGCAATGGCGAGGCCAAGACCGGCACCGCCATATTTTCGGGCAATACGATTGTCTGCCTGCTGAAAAGCCTCAAAGATAAGATCAATCTTGTCAGATTCAATACCAGGGCCCGTGTCGACAACATCGATCTGTTCAGGCCGGTTCTGTTCATCGACTTTAACCTCTATTTTCACCGGTTTGCCGGCAGAAAATTTGATAGCGTTGTCAATCAGATTCTGCAAAATCTGGCGCAGCTTTACTGCGTCAGTGAAAATAGTCTGACAGTTCTCCGGCACTGACAGCAAGATATCGATGCACTTTTCTTCGATCAGCACCTGCATAAGATCAATAATTTCATCGAGAAGCTCTCTCAGGCAAACTTCCCGGCTTTCGACTCTGAGCAGGTGGCTTTCACTGCGCGAGAAATCGAGAATGTCTACAATCAGCTTCAAGAGGGCTTCACCATTGCGAAGAATACGATCGAGATAAAGCATGTCACGCTCAGAAAATCTGTTGTCGGTATTTTTCTGCAGATGACGCGAAAACCCGATAATTGAATTCAGCGGAGTTCTGAACTCATGGCTCATTTTGGCGATGAAAATTCCCTTGGCCATGCTTGATTTTTCGGCTTCAGCCTTTGCCTGCTGCAGTTCTTCAAGCATACTCTTCTGCTCGGTTATATCACGGCTCACTCCGTATATGGCCCGGTTAGCATTATCAACAGAGCTGTTCCACAGCATCCAGCGCCAGTCGCCATTTTTCTGGCGTAATCGCATCACACGACCAAAAACATTGCGTTCGCCGAGTATCTCCCGTAATATCTGCCCATCTGGCCCGATATCGTCAGGATGAATCAGATCGCCAAGAGCCTGCCCCTGCAATTCTTCGGGTGCATAGCCCATCACATCGTGCCACTGCGGGTTGACCCGTCGAAAAAGACCGTCAAACCCGAGAATACAAAAAAGGTCGAGCGACATCTGAAAAAAACTGTTGCGTTCGCTGATCAGCTTGCGGCTTTCAGAAAGGTCACGAATGAAGCCCGTAAACAGACTGCCGGTCTCAAGCCTGACTTCGCCAACTGCCAGATCGATCGGAAAAAGTTCGCCATCTTTTCTTTGTGCATCGACTTCGCGACCAATACCGATTATGTGCGGAATTCTCGTAGTAAGAAACCGTTTCAGGTAACCGTCGTGCTTTGATCTGTGTGGCTCTGGCGCCAGCATCGAAACATTTCGCCCGAGCACCTCGCTGCAGCGGTAGCCGAACATTTTTTCGGCAGCACGGTTAAAAGCCTGAATGATGCCCTGGTCATTGATGATCACAATGCCATCGACTGCCAGATCGACAATTGTGGCCATGGTTCGCTCGCTGATCAGCAGGTTTTTCTGGGCCGCGACCAGCATATCAGAAACCTCGATTTCGCTTTCGAGGTTTTTTGCTTTAGAACATTCGCAGAGCACTTCGATAAAATCGTGCCCACCGAGCTTGACCAGAGAGAAAACAAACCTGCCAGAGAGCAGTTGATGCTCTCGTGCATCAAAACTCAAAATTCTTTCAATACGATCGAGCCGGCCATGACTGAGCTCAGAAATTTCATTTACAAACCCCTGAATCTGCAGGTCTGGATGAATATCAAACAGCCTGAACGATGCCCCTTCGCCAAGCCTGAAATGCGCAATCGCCTCTTTGTCGGCATATTGCATCTCAAAATCCAGGGCTGAAAAAATAAACAGCAAAGCTTCCTCCGAAGGGTTCTCTTTAAGTTTCCAGAATACTATACCACGGGCGGGGGTTGTGATATCATAACAGAAATTTTTCAGCCAACCACAACTTTCTTAAACGGAGAACCTGAACATGAACATGATTCCGCCAAATCCAGGCCTTAGCCCACTGGGCTCCAAGCCCGCAGTTCCGCAGAACCCCGGGATGGGCCGTCAGGAAATCACTCCGCCCAAATGCTTCGGAACCGACTATTTTGGCAAATGGAACACCCAGGGTATGACTTTTGAATCAATGAAAGTAGACCACCCTGACTATCAGCAGAAATGCGCCAACTGCCCCCTTTTCGAGCGCTGTTACATGGTCAACCACATCAGACTGCTGCGCATCAAGAAATAAGAGAAACCGACAGACAAGGAAGGAATCGCCCATGCGAGCTTACGATATCATCAAGAAAAAACGTGACGGCCTGAAGCTGAACCAGGCTGAGATTGCTGCAATAATAAAAGGCTTTGTCGACAACACCGTACCCGATTATCAGATGGCCGCTTTTCTGATGGCCGTTTATTTCCGCGGCATGGATGAAGAAGAAACCTACTGGCTGACTGAGTGCATGCGCACCAGCGGCGATGTAATCGACCTCAAGGGCATCGAAGGTTTCACCGTCGACAAACATTCGACCGGTGGCGTTGGTGACAAGACCAGCCTCGTTCTTGGCCCGGTTCTTGCCGCTCTCGGCCTCAAGGTTGCCAAAATGTCGGGTCGTGGTCTTGGCCATACCGGCGGCACCATCGACAAGCTTGAAGCAATCGAGGGCTTTTCGTGTGAACTTTCGACCCCTGAATTCATCAAGGCTGTCAACACTACCGGCGTTGTCATTGTCGGTCAGACCGGCAATCTCGTGCCGGCCGACAAAAAAATCTACGCTCTGCGCGATGTAACTGCCACGGTAGATTCGATTCCTCTTATCGCAGCCTCGATCATGTCAAAGAAACTGGCAGTGGCCAACAAAGGCCTCGTGCTCGACGTCAAGGTCGGCAGCGGTGCTTTTATGAAGAGCCTCGACGACGCCCGCGAACTCGCCAGACTGATGGTGAAGATCGGTAAGCAGGCCGGCCGCAAGGTCACAGCCGTAATCTCGAACATGGATGAACCGCTCGGCGAAATGATCGGTAATTCAGTTGAAGTAATCGAAGCCATCGAAACCCTTCGCAATAAAGGGCCAGAAAGCTTTACCACCCTGATCAAAGCTCTGGCAGCGCAGGCCCTGGCCCTGGCATCTGACCTCAGTCATGAAGCCGCCGAAGCAAAGGTCAGCGAAGTTCTCGAAAACGGTCAGGCCTACAAAAAGCTGCTCGAAATGGTTAAAATTCAGGGCGGTGATGTATCAATGATCGAAGATTACCACAAACTGCCGGCTGCTGAAAAAACCGTCGAACTGAAAGCCGACAAAGCGGGCTACATCAGCCAGATTCACTGCGAAGAAATCGGCCTGGCAGCTATGATGCTCGGCGCCGGTCGCGAAACCAAAGAATCTAAAATCGATATGGGCGTCGGCCTCAAGCTGATCAAACATGTCGGCGACCAGGTCAAGGCCGGCGATGTAATTGCAGAGCTCTATGTTAACCCGAAGAGAGACAATGATAAAGCCGTTGACCGCCTGCGGGCAGCAATCACCATCAGCCCACAGCATGTGACTCCGCAGAAACTCATTCTCGACATCATTTCGTGAGTAGAAACTATGTCAGGTTGCACCAGTAATGCCGCGTTGCGGCTGGCTTTTGAAGAAAGCGAAGCCGCAACGCTATCGAAACACGCCTGTCTGGCCAGAAACTCGCGCGGCCGTGAGTTTCCTGAGAAAGACTGCTTTATCCGCACCTGCTTTCAGCGTGATGTCGACCGCATTATTCACAGCGAATCATTTCGCCGCCTGAAACACAAAACCCAGGTCTTTCTGTCGCCCACCAATGACCATTTCAGAACCAGACTTACCCACACTCTCGAAGTGGTCTGTACTGCCAGATGTATTTCCCGCTGCCTCGGCCTGAACGAAGACCTGACCGAGGCCATCGCACTCGGGCACGATCTTGGCCATACGCCTTTCGGGCACAGCGGCGAAGAAGTTCTCAACGAGATCAGCGAAACCGGTTTTCATCACGCCTCGCACAGCGTCAGAGTCGTCACCCGACTCGAAAAAAACGGTGAGGGTCTCAACCTGACAAAAGAAGTCGTTGACGGCATTCTCAAGCACAGCAAAGGCAAGCACGGTTCGGCTACCATTTCAGAGCAGTCCAACCTGCCGCTTACGGTTGAGGCCCAGGTAGTACGTATAGCTGACCTGGTGGCTTACATCAATCACGATATCGATGACGCGATCAGAGCGGGCATCATCACCACCGCCGATCTGCCGCAGGAAGCCCACAAACTTCTTGGCGAAAGGCATTCGGTACGTATTCACACCATGGTTCGCAACATCGTCGACAACAGCATCGACAGCAATGTCATAAAAATGAGCCCTGAAGTCGAACAGGCAACAGCGGCCATGAAAAAGTTTTTATACAATGATGTCTACACGCGCCCTGAAATCGACGTGGCAGTTCAGAGATCAAAAAACCTTCTGAGGCAGGTTGCTGACTGGTATACCCGGCACCCTGACGATCTGCTGAAACACATCAAGCACCCTGTTCCGGAAGGTCAGAGCATCAACCGTACGCTTGTAGATTATCTGGCAAGTATGACCGATGATTTTGCGCTGCGCCGATTTCAGGAAATCTTTGTTCCGCATTATTACAGTTTTCCTGACAGCAAACCCCGAAAAGCGGAGAAGAAAAGCTAACCATGCTCTCAATCAGCAAAAAGATTTTTTCCGGCTTTGGCTTCGTGTTGTTGATCTGTATTGGTGTTTCTGGTCTCGCCGGTTTCAACATGCTGAAGCTGCGCGATATGATCGACTATCTCAAGGGCAACTACACGACTGCCATGCTGAATTCACAGGAGATCATGGCCAATGTTCACCTCAGCGCCACCTCAATCACCGAGCTGATCAGATCGTTGCGTAATCGTGACGAATTGATTTCTTTCTATAATTCAGCCAAGGAAAGTGCCTTTTCGCGACTTGAAAATATCGATGCAAACCTCAAAGACCCTTTTCTCAAAGACGCGCCCAATGTCATCGCCTTCAAGCAGACAACCGAATCAAATCTTTTTGAGCTGTTCGACCTGTGCGATAACTATCTGATGTTGCCAGCCGGTCAGGAATTAAACCCTGCGAGTGTTACCGAGCTTCTGACTGCAATTCGCGACAAAGAAATCGAACTGACCTTGAAATGTCGCGGTCTTTGCGAGACCCTGTCGAATTATTCACGCCAGATGACTCAGAAAAATGTCAGCTCGATGTTCGATATCATGGGCTATGTGGTTAAACTGCTGCCTGTGGTGCTGCTGGTTTTTGGCTTTGGGTTCACGATGTTCATTTCCAACGGTATCTCGCGCCCTCTCGAAAAGATTGTCAGTTCAATGTCTGAAGCGGAAAAGGGCCATCTGAATACCCGCCTGAGCTTCGACTCTCACGACGAGTTTCAAAGAGTTGCCGAGAGTTTCAACCGTATGCTCGAGGGCATCTGCCAGATGATTTCGAAGGTTCTCGAAACCAGTGACGATCTTGCAACCAGTTCACAGCAGCTCAGCTCAGCCTCGGTCGAATCGGCCGCGACGCTTCTCGATATCTCCAAGAACGTAAACGGCATCAACCATTCTTCGCTCGAAATTTCAAATAATCTTGAAAAAACGACCGCTTCGGTTGAAAGTTTTTCTGAATCGGCTCAGAAGGTGGCCACTCTTGCTGCAACTGCCGTTCAGGCAGTCAGTGTTACAACGCAGGCAGCCGACAAAGGCGGCAAAACCGTTAAAAAGTCTGTCGAAATGGTCGGCAAGATTAAAGAGTCGGTTGATATCGCCACACAGGTTATTCTCGACCTGAACTCCGCCTCACTGCAGATCAGCGAAATCGTAAACACCATTACCGCCATTGCCAGCCAGACAAACCTTCTTGCTCTTAATGCCGCAATCGAAGCGGCAAGAGCCGGTGAACAGGGCAAAGGTTTTACAGTCGTAGCCGGTGAAGTGAGAAAGCTTGCCGAAGAATCGGCAGAAGCTGCAGAAGCTATCGGAACCCGCATCGAGAATATTCTCACCAAAACCCAGAACGCGGTTGACTCAATGACTCTTGGTCGCGGCAGGGTTGACGATGGGATTCGCATCATCAGAGAAGTTTCGACAAGTCTCGACAACATCATTGATAACGTCAACGACGTCAACAAGAAGATCACAGAGATCAGTGCCATTTCGAGCGAGCAGTCGGCAAACTCTCTGGCCATGACCAGAACGATCGAAGATATCACCAGTCTGACCAAAATTACTTCAGAAAGACTCGGTATCGTCGCTACATCGGTTGAACAGCAGACAACCACGGTTTCTCAGGTATCAAGCTCGACTGAAGATCTTGCAACCCTGGCTGATGAACTGCACCTGCTGGTATCGCGGTTCACAATAAAGAAATAAAAACCGCGAAACCCGTCAGCTAAACCCTGCCAGGCGCATTACCACAGGCATTAATACAGCCCAGGCAACTACCGCCCCGACAGCAACAAGAGCCCGGGCACTCAAACTGGCGATTCTCTGTGGATTCATGGCAGTAAAATAAACCGCCAGAGCCAGCAACAGACTTAAGACCAGCGCGGCCAGATCAAAATTGTAGCCGTAAGACAGCCATCTGAACAGGCAGTTCAGGGCCGATGCAAAAAGTATAACGTCACAGAGCATTACCAGCCAGCCGGTCAGCCAACGCTTCCCATAGGCTTTTTCGCTAAGCACAGTTACAGAACCGGCAGGAGTTTCGCCATTCATTTCAGCTTCATTCATGATGTCTGATTGTAGCGCAACAACGCAGCCTTTTCAACAGCAAAGTATCATCGCTGTTTGAAATGTGACCATTAATACGCTATAATGCGAAAAATTAAAGTTACAGGCAGAATGCATGGCCAACCCTAAAAACACCTATGCGCAGCGACATTATGAGTCAGCCCTTGATTTTTTTGACCAGGGTCAGTATGACAAGGCCATGCAGCAGATAGAAAAAGCCATTCAGCAGTCACCCGGCAACCCCGATCTGTATGCGACAAAAGGCATTTTTTTACACCGCATGAACAACATGGTGCATGCTATTGAAGCTTATCAATCAGCATTGCGGGTCGCACCAGACCATTCCTTTTCACACTACAACCTCGGCCTCATCTACATGAAGCAGAACAAGGCTCTGCAGGCCATTCAGGAATGGGAAGCCGTTATCAGAGCAAAACCCCGCGATGTCGACGCAATCTTCAATATCGCCGTAGCCCTCGCACACCTCGGAAAAAGCAAACAGTCCGTGCCATTTTATAAAAAAGTGCTTGAGATTGACCCGAATCACATACAGACACACCAGAACCTTGGGGTCATTTATCGTGATGAAGGTAACTTTGCGCTGGCCAAAAAACACTTCGCGAGGCTGAAAGAACTCGACAGCACCTTTATCGAAGTTGTCGAAAACGAAATCATGAAGTGCGAAGAACAGGAATTTCTGCAGAATCTTGCCAGTTCAAACCAGCAGCTCTCAGAGACAGTAACCCACGTTACCGGCAATGAAATGGCAAATGCCCTCATCGCCATTATCGAAGAAGATTTTAATCTGGCTCTGAATCTGGCTGACGAAAGCCTGGCATTGAACCCGGCCGACCTGCAGGCACTTCTGATCAAAGGGCAGGCTCTCCAGGGTCTTTCACGCAGTTCAGATGCAATTGCAGTCTTTATGCGGGCACTCGTAGAAGCACCGGATTCAACCGATGCCATGTTCCATCTTGGCAACATCTTTCTGGGCCTTGGCGAGCTCGAGAAGGCTCTGGAGTATTTCACCCAACTGAAAAAACACGATTCAGAATACCCGCTGATTGATGAAAACATCAACAGTATAAAAGCGAAACTGCCAAATCAATGAACAGCCGAAGCCTTTTAAAACCAGGCATCAGAGCCAGACTGACAATAATCATTCTTCTGATTTCCCTGATTCCACTGGCTTTTCTGGGCTACCAGGCCTACTTCAACCAGAAAAAATTTACCACCGAAGAGGTTACCGCCAGCCATCTTGAGCTTTCTAACACCCTTGCTCACGGGATTTACGAAAACCTCGAGTTTACGCGTCGTCTGCTCAATGCAATCGGTGAACTGGAAGCGGTAAAATCCCTGAACCCGGCTGTTTCAGAAGATTTTTTCAACGCCCTGATGCGGCATTTCGCTTTCTTTAAACTGATGTATCTTATCGACAGCGAACGAAACATCATTGCCACAACCGATGCAGCCACAAAACTGCCTGCCGACTGGCTTTACTCAAAAGCAATCAGACGCAGTTACCAGGGCTCACTCTCTGAAGTTGTTACCTCAGCCGATGGCATGCCTTTCATGACTCTTGAATCGGTGATCAAATCGCCAGAAAGACTCGGCATAACCGGCGTTCTCATTTCTGAGGTGAACCTTTCAAGCATACGCGACCTGCTGCGCAATGCCCTGAAAAACTCAAAATCGCAGGGGCTGGTTCTTGACGAAGCCGGTTCGGTGATAGCCAGATCTTCTGAAGAATCCAGAACTCTCAATATTCCACTTTCAGAAACCATCGACAGTGATCTCACACGTCTGCGTGACATTGACGGAGAGCCATATCTGATTACTGCGGTATCACTGAAAAAATTCGATTTTTATCAGGCTCCGAACTGGACAATAGTTCTGCAGATACCCGAGAGAATCGCTTTCGACGCAGTTTATAAATTCAGAGCCCGAATAATCAGAATTCTCTCACTGACAGCGATCATTTCAATCTTTCTGGCGGTATTGCTTGCAAGGGGTTTTACCGCTCCACTTTCGAATCTGATTAATGGCGCCCGACAAATAAGCGGCGGCGATTTTGAACACCGTATACAGCCAATGTCCAGCGATGAAATCGGCGAACTGACAACGACCTTCGACGAAATGCGGGTGAATCTGCGCACCACCAAGGCCGACCTTGACTATCGCATTCTGCAGCTTTCGACCCTTTATGAAGTTGGCAAAGCCATCAGTTCTGAACTCGACTTCAGAAAACTGCAGAATATGATTCTAGAAATTGTCGTCAAGGTCGTCAAAGCCGAAAAAGGCTCGCTGATGCTGCTCGACGACGCCGAAAAGAATCTTACCATCGGTGTGGCGGTTGGTCTCAGCGAAGAAATCACCCGTGATACACGACTGGAAATCGGCGAATCGGTAGCCGGCTGGGTTGTAAAAAACCGTCAACCGCTCTTTGCCAGGAATGTCGAAACCGACGCCACCTTTCAGAGCATCAAAAAGAAAAATATCCGCACCGGCACAATGATGTGTGTGCCACTTACGGCTAAAGACAAGATTCTCGGCACCCTCAACATTTCACGTTCAGAGCCAGACAGCTTCTCTGAAAAAGATTTCGAGCTATTCATCAATCTCGCAAATCAGGCAGCAATCGCCATCGATAACGCCAGACTGTATCGTTATGCAGTCACCGACGAGATGACCAGGCTTTACAACCACCGTTATTTTCAGCAGCGCCTCGATGAAGAAATTCAACGCGCTGACCGCTACGAAAACCATGTTTCACTGATCATTCTTGATGTCGACCATTTCAAGAAATTCAACGACACTTTCGGGCACCCCGAAGGCGACAGAGTTCTCAAAACGGTTGCCCGTCTTATCGAAAAGAATGTGCGCGAAATCGATATTCCGGCACGTTACGGTGGTGAAGAATTTGTCGTAATCTGCCCTGAAAAGAATGGTGAGGGTTCACTTATCCCGGCTGAGCGCATCAGAACCGCTATCGAGGGCTTTGACTTCAGAATCAACGGTGAACGTGTTCCTCTGACCGTTTCTCTCGGTGTCAGCTGTTACCCGGATGCGGCAAAATCCAAGGCCGATCTGATTCAGAAAGCCGACTTTGCGCTCTATTACTCAAAGCAGCATGGCCGCAACCAGGCGACTCTCTATAACCCGGTCATGAACCGCAACGAAAGCTGAAGCAAAACCGCTCAGGCCTGGCGGCGACGCAGCAGAAATTCTGCATATTCCCAGTCTGAGCGGGTATCGATATCAACAGACTCTTCAGCAGACATCGCATAGCAGCCGTGCCTGGCAAAATCATAGAGACTACGGTGCTCGGCCAGCCATTCGTATCTGACCAGATAGATCGCGCCATTCTCAATATATCTGACCGGAATCTGGTCGGTCGGGCAGATGATCCCTGCATTACTTTCAGGGGTGGCATGATGGTTTTCGTTCACTCTGAACATCCACTCAGGGTATTGCTCGACTGCAACCATTGAAGAAAGACTGTTAAAACCGCCCGCAAAAAAAGTTTCAACCGCTGCGGCAATATGTCTGACACTCAACAGCGGCGAAGTCACCTGCAGAAGTGCAACGACTCCGGGGTTTTCTTCTTTAAACAGCTTTTTCAGCTCAGTAATCGCGTGCAAAAGAACATCGAGTGAAGAAGCCTGGTCACCTGAGAGATCAGCAGGTCTGATAAAGGGAACCAGCGCGCCGGCTGCCTTGCCGTCAGCGGCAATCTGCGAGTCATCGGTACTGAGAAGCACGCGACTGAAACAGTTAGACTCGACTGCCTTGCGGATGGTGCGCACTGTAAGTGAATCGCCATCGGCAAACGGCATGGCATTCTTTCGCGGCAGTCTTTTTGAACCGCCGCGGGCCGGGATTACCGCCCAGATCGGGAGATCAGTATTTGAGCACCGAAAAGATCCTGCTGCTGTCAAAACGATCGCGACCTTTCAGAAATTCGAGCTCGATGGCAAAAGCAATGCCGGTTACCTGCGCACCAATGTCCTGAAGAAGTTCAACAGCTGCCAAAGCTGTGCCGCCGGTCGCGATAAGATCATCGACAAGAAGCACCTTTTCGCCTCTATTTACCGCGTCGGCATGAATTTCGATAGCGTCAGTGCCGTATTCAAGGCTGTATTCACGACGAATCTTTTTGCATGGCAGTTTGCCTGCCTTGCGGATCGGCACGAAGCCGATACCGAGTCTGAGAGCAAGAGCTGCACCGATAATAAAACCGCGTGATTCAATGCCGCAGACATGGCTGATGCCTGAATTGCGGTATTTGTCGGCAAAGATGTCAATCAGGCAGGCAAAAGCCTTCGGATCATTGAGAAGAGGGGTAATATCCTTGAAAATAATGCCCGGCTTGGGGAAATCGGGAACATCTCTGATAAAAGCATTTAAATCCATATTTTCCTCAATTTTCATCAAGTTTTTTCTGCTCACCCGAAAGTTTTTTTGTCAGTTTCTGGTAAGTGACCATATGCGGTTCAAGCAGTTTGTGTCTGAACTCGTCTTTTTCATATTTTTTCACCGCCAGCTGGCCAAGTTTCAGCAAAAGCTCATCACGGCGTTTAGAAAACTTTTCAGCCTGTGAGGCAGTGGCTTTTTGCTCCGGCGATTTCGAGAAAAGGCTTTTCAGCTGCCCAAAAAAGCCCTCTGGTTTGGCACCGGCAAGCTTTTCTTCCTGTTCGGTATATTTCTGAATGAAAAAGTTCATTCTGAGAATCTCGTGACCAATACTCAGCATGTCGGCATACTCTATTTCGCCGGCCTGATAGACATCAAACATTATCCGGCCGATTTCTCTGCACAGCTCATCGAGTTCCTTTTTCAGATCGGTTACTGAAAAATTAAGAGCGGCGCGGTTTGACAGACCGACAGCCTCTTCTTTGCCCTTGCGAAAAAACCGGGTAACCGTTGATGCAAGATCTTCCGGCTTGTCGCTTTCAGCTGGCTTGCCATCAATTTTTCCGTCAGCCGAACGACCCGCCTCTTCGGGCTGAACTATCAAAGTTCTGGTCGGTGGTTCGGCCCCGAACTTTTCTTCCATCAGCTTGAGAGCTTTCTGGGCGGTCTCCTTAAAAACCCCTTCACCAGAGGTTCCGAGTCCTTTGAGAAAGCCATAAGCACATGAATCATGGTAATTGGCCAGAGCAACAATGGCTTTAACACGAGTTTCGGCATGGGTAGCCGCCCTCGCTGTTTCAAGCAGCAACTCTATCGCTTCACCCGCCTGAATATGCGAAAGGGCATAAATGGCGCTGCCTTTCATCCACTCTTCGGGTGACTCAAGCATCTTTCTGAGCTCAGCGAAGACCTTTTCCTCGCCAAAAGTCTGCAGGGCCTTGGCAGCAACAGCTCTGATACGATTATCGGGGTCAGATAGAGCCGAAAAAAGCGCCGGAATCGAATCTTCGGCCTTCAGAATTTCCAGCGCTTCAATGGTATTGGAACGCACCCGGTTGTCAGAATCTGAGAGAAAGCGGCTGAGAATACCGGCTTCGTCCTTTTTTAAAAAACCGGCAAGACAACTTATCAATGCTGCACGCACGAAGGTATGTTCCTCTGTCCCGAGCATCTCGACAAGCTGATCTTTAAAATCAGCTCTGTTGCTGGCTTTCACTTCCATTACCGCGGCAAGACGATCCTGATAATCGCCTGAAACAAGTTTTTCTGCAGGATCGACGGCAGCCGTCTCACCACTGGCGGTTTTGAGAAGCTTTTCGGTTTTTCGTATCTTGTCTATGGCTTTTCTGGCAAAAAATCTGACCGCAACATTCTGATCCTGGGTTGCTTCGATCAGATTCAGCAGAATTTCTTCGCGCACCGCCCGGTCAGGAAAATCGAGCTTCATCAGCGTCATCGCTGAAAGAGCCCGCAGATCGTCATCGCTGTTTGTCAGATCTTTAAGAAGTTTTTTTACCTTGATATCCATCGTTTGCTTCCATTCTGCAAAATCAGTCAGCGGGGCCGCCCTTGATTTTTTCGGCCAGAGCCTCAATCAGTCTGGTGATACGTTTATTGCCATGCCCGCTCTTTGCGGCCTGCTGCAGAATCGCCTCAGCCTCGCTGATCTTCTTGAGATGAAACTTACCTAACGCCAGATAGTAACCGGCTTCGGCGTTTTCCCGATCTATTTTCAAAAGGCTCTCGAGCTGTGAACACCCGGCATCATAGTGGCCAATCAGAACATTCGCCACACCAAGATCATGGTAAATGCGCTTCTTCATTTTAGCAGAAGCTTTGAGTTCGCCGGCGGTAAATCTTGAATAGACCCTGATCAGGCCGCTCCAGTTCTTAAGCTGCCTGAAAACCTTGCCAAGCAGGAAATTGCCGCGCGCGTGGTCTGGAGCCTTGTCGATAAAAGTCTGCAGATACTCGCGTGCCTGTTCGTATTTTTCCTGGTCAGCAAACATGATGCCCATATAGAGAAAGACATTCGCCGGAGGCTGCTCTTCGGTTTCAAGAACCTTGTTGAATTCGCTGATTGCCTTTTTGTATTTACCAATATTGTATGCTTTAAGACCCTGGCGATAATGCCCTGAGGTCTTGCGGCCTTCAGAGTCAGTTTCTTCACTGTCATCGCCTTCGCCGTTTTCGTCAACCCCGGGGGCGGGCAGATCCAGCAGGCCGGAGCCAAAATCTATGCCGGAATCAGGCAATTTCGCTTCTTCGCCGGTTTCAACCGGCTCTTCATCGGTGGATGCCGACTCAGAAACATCTTCAACAGAGGGTTCAGGCGGCAACGGTTTCGGTTTTTCCTCGACTTCCATGGTTTCAAGACTCTTGAGAAGTTCTTCGGGCATGTTTTCGCCCTGATCAAGAATTTTGACACTGCTGATAAGTGACGGAACCAGCACAGAAACCTGATGCTCATGCCGCACATGCGCAAATCTTTCGACGAGATCATCGAGAATTTTGCGGTCGCCGGCTTTGATAAGAACTTCACTGAGGGCCTGAATAACGCCGGGGTCTTTCTGTTCAAGCCTGGGCGCCACCGATTTAACTCCTTCAACACCGCCAATAGCGGCAACAGAATTAAGAAGAGCCTTTACAACCTGAAGGCGGCGATCTTTGACATGCAGTTTGATTGCCGACATCGCCTCTTCAACAGGATGAAAGGCAAAAAAGTTCATGCAGGCCTCAAGGTTGGGAGCGGCCCGCTCGGTTTTGAGCAGACCAAGAATTTTTTTGTGGGGAAAGTTGGAAATGCGTGCCGCCATATCAATAGCGTGCTTTCTGATCCATTTATTATTGTCTGACAGCGCGCGTTCGAGCTGGTTACAAACAAAGTCCGAAGGATAATTTCTCAGAGACTGAATCATTCTCTTGCGCACCGCTTCGTTCTGGTCGGCAACCAGAATGGCAGCAAGATCCTGATAGTCGGTCGGAGGGATCATGCCAAGAATAAACGCCGCACTGCGTCGCAGCTGAACATCGCTTGACTCGACCATTTCCCGGATTTCGGGCTTGATTTTTTCAGGGTCGAGCCTGGCGAGGGCGAGAATAGAATTGGCTCTGATACGGTTATTCGGGTCGTGCAGAGAAGGTTCTATGCGACTTCTGATTTCATTTTCAGGAAGATTCAGATTCCCGACCGCCTCGATCGAATTGGCGCGCAATCTGGCGTCTCTTGCCTGCAAGCCCTGATCAAATATGCCCAGAAGGGTTACACTTCTAAACCTCGCGAGAAATGAGATCATCAGCGCTTTACGGCGCAGATCTTCATCCTGATGGTATTTTTCGATGAGAATAGGAATCGAGTCAAGCTCGCGCATGATACAGAGAAGACGAAGAATCGTCATCGAGATCCATTCATCCGGGTCTGAGATGAATTCGCACATGGCGAGAGCGGCTTCTTTACCGCCGATATTGAACAGACTGTTGGCGGTCTGAAAGCGGACATGCCGGTCCGGGTCAGCGAGATACTGTTTGAGCTCGGCCACCAGTGCCGGCTTTTTCCGGCTGCCCAGGCATTCGACAATGATTTCACGATGCGCTGATCGCTGGTTTTTAAGAAGTTCAAGCAGATAGGTCTGAATTTCGTCGCTGTCAAAACGGTTTGCAGCAACTATGGCTTCTTCCTGATCCTGGTGGGTCTGAAGATAACTGTAGATAGAACCTGCCGATTGCGCCATGCCAACTTCAGCCATCAACATCACCAGTCTGGCTTTTATCGCTTCTGAAAATTTACCGCCGAGGTGATTATTTACTGCATTCGCGATTTTTTCACGAATATCTCTGATTCTTTTCTGAGCTATTTCGTTCATTCTTCCAACTCCTGCAGCAGACTTTTAACAATAGCCTGGTCGATACTGTCATCGCGCATCAGTCTTTCGAGTGTATCTTTGAAGGTAACGCAGCCTTCGCGACGTGCCATGATCATCGCCGTATTCAGCTGATTGTATTTTTTGTCGCGAATCAGGTTGCGAATCCCTGAGGTGGCAAGCATGAGTTCGTAGGCCACTCGTGGCGGCTGAAAAGGATCAACGCACGGAATCAGCATCTGCGAAAAAATGCCGATCAAACTCAGGCTCAGCTGCGACCGGGCTTCATCCTGTTTACCGGGTGGATACATGCTGACGATGTGTTCAATGGTCTGCGCCGCACCCATGGTCGGCAGCGAAGAAATGACAAGGTGGCCGGTTTCAGCTGCCATCAGTGCCTGTTCAACAATCGAGCGGTCTTTAAGTTCACCGATGACCATTACATCAGGATCTTCGCGCAGCGAATTGACAAGCGCCTCAGAATAGGTATTGATGACTTTGCCGATCTCTACCTGCGTGAATACTGCCTGATTCGGGGTATAAATAACTTCGACCGGGCTTTCCATGGTAATGATATGTCTGGCAAAGCGTTTGTTTATCGCATCAGCCATTGCCGCAACCGTCATGGTTTTTCCTGAACAGGCGGGGCCGGTCACCAGGAACAGGCCGCGTGGCCGGGCAGCTATGCCGATAAGTGCTTCTGGCAGTCGCAGCTCTTCGATCGTCGGAACTTTTGAAGGAATAAAGCGGAATGACCCGGCAAGACCTTCGCGCTGCTGAAAGATATAGTATCTGATGCGAGCCCGATTGAACTTATATTGAAATATCGAGTTCACGAAAAATTTCGAGCGCAGGTCTTCCTGCTGGGCGGCATCGACAATCGGCAAAAACAGGTCATACATCTGCTGAGGTGCAAGAGCTTCGTCTTCAGAGATTATCAGATGCCGGTTAACTCTGAACGATGGCGGAGCGCCGGGTTTAAGAATCAGGTCACTGGCACCGAGCTCGATGGCCCGTTCAAAATATTCGAATACTTCCGGTCTCATGCTGCACCTCCCGAGCCTTCGGGTTCTTCAATCTTGCGTTTAACAAATGCCTTGTTGTTTGCTCTCATCAATGCTTCGTTTTTATCGACCTTACCGCTGTTTACAAGTTCAACAAGAGAGTTGTCGAGCGATACCATACCGGAACCCGAACCTGATTCCAGATACGAATGAATTAGATGAACGCGGTTTTCGTTGATAAGACCACGCACCGCCGGTGTGTTGATCAGAATTTCGAAGGCAGCCAGGCGACCTCGACCCAGGCGTCTCGGAACCAGCGTCTGGGTGACAACTCCCTGCAGATGCGAAGCAAGCCGACCAAGCACCTGCGTATGCAGATTCTGGGGAAAAAGGTTAACAAAACGATCGATAGCCTGAATAGCCGTGTTGCTGTGCAGAGTCGCAAAAACCAGCTTTCCTGATTCGGCGGCCAGCAGCGACATTTCGACCGCATCGGCATTGCGCAGTTCGCCGACCATCAGCACGTCGCAGTCCATTTTAAGGGCGCCCCTGATGCCTTCTTCAAAACTGAGACAGTCGACTCCGACCTGTCTCTGGCTGATCAGGCTCATATCGTCTTCGAACAGGTATTCGATAGGGTCTTCGACAGTAACTATCGTTTTATTGTAGGTACTGTTGATGTGGGTGATAAAAGTCGACAGGGTCGTTGATTTACCTGCACCGGTTGCACCGGTTACCAGAATGATACCGCGCTGCCGGTCAGCCAGCCTGCGGCCAGACTGGGGCAATTCGATGTCGTTGAATGACAGATGTTTGAACGGAATAACCCTGAATACGGCGTTACCACCATGCAGATCGTTGAAAAGATTGACACGGAAGCGTGCATTCTGGAAGCTGAAGCCAAGATCGAGCTTGCGATGTTTGAGGAAATTCACCAGCTGCAGATCGTCAAGGATCGACTCAAGCATTGCCTCATAATCAGGCACAGAAATGACGGGCATATCTTTGATAAGCCGCATTGCACCATCTATTCGCAAAATGGGAGGGTAGCCGACCTTAAAGTGCAGGTCAGACGCACCTTTTTCGACACAGAGTTTCATCAGCTCAAAAATCATGATTCCTCCAGCCCCTGTTCTTTGATTGCCCTAAATACTTCTGATACGGATAATCAGTTTTGGATTCTAACAGAAAAACACATTTTTTTCCCGAAAAAATGACTTTTGCCATTGTGGTGCACACCTGCTATAATTCGTTTCTGTTGTTTTCAAGAAAAAATTACCGTGTGGGCAGCAAATGATCGAATTACAGGGCGTTACCAGGATTTTCCCGAACGGGGTCAGAGCATTGAACAACATCAGTCTGACCATAAATCCGGGTGATTTTGTTTTTCTCGTCGGTCCTTCGGGCGCGGGTAAAAGTACTTTTCTGCGCATGCTTTTCCGCGAAGATGTGCCGACTGAAGGCAAAATACTCATCGATGGCAAAGATATCACCACAATGCCCGAGAACCGGGTACCTTATCTGCGCCGCAACCTCGGCATCGTCCTCCAGGACTTTCAACTGTTGAAACGCCGAACGGTGGCCGAAAACGTCGCCTTTGGCCTGCGGGTGGTGGGGGCCTCGGCTTCGATTATCAACACCCGCGTCCAGGAAGCCCTCGAACAGGTCGGCCTCTCACACAAGCGCCGCATGTTCCCAACTGAGCTTTCCGGTGGCGAACAACAGCGTGTCTGTATCGCCAGGGCCATTGTCAACAACCCGCTGATACTCATTACCGACGAACCCACCGGCAACCTTGACCCGATGATTTCGCAGGAAATCATGCAGCTTTTTCTCGAAATAAATTCGCGCGGCACAACCGTGGTGATGGCCACCCACAACCACAACCTGGTAAACAAGCTGCGCAAAAGGGTTCTTGCCCTTGTCGACGGGCAGATCGTCAAAGACGAAGCATGCGGAACCTACGCTTATGAATAAACGAATCCGGAGCTTTTTCTGATGTCTTTAGCCAACCTGAACTTTTTTATGAGCGAAGCCGCGACCAATCTGCGCCGGTCAGGCATGATGTCGTTCATAACCATATCGACCATAGGCATTGCACTGATCATGATGGGCGCTTTTCTGCTCGCTACCATGAACATGGAATCATTTCTTTATCAGATGCAGGCTGAAGCTCTGGTGACCGCATACCTCAAGCCCGAGGTCTCGATTTCTGATGCCAAAACGCTCAGCCTTCGTCTCACCAGTCTTGAAGAGATAGAGAATATCATGGTCGTCACTCCTGAGCAGGCGGCCAAAGAGTTGTTCAGCAACCCTGACGACCAGCAGTTGATGCAGATCGGCATAACTCCCGAAGAAAACCCGCTGCCAACCACACTGCGAATGAAAGTCAAGGCCGGCACACAATTACCGCCGCTTCTGGAAAGACTCAAATCAGAACCACTGATCGACAACTTCAGCTATGGCGAAGAGCTTTTTCAACAATTTCAGGGTCTGTCGCATCTTTTGTGGGTCACCAGCCTGGTAATCGTGATCATGCTGGGCCTCGCCTCCCTGTTCATCGTTTACAACACCGTTCGCCTGACTCTCTACATGCGCCGTGAAGAAATTATCATCATGAAGCTGGTCGGAGCGACCAACTGGTTCGTCAGGGGCCCGTTCATCGTTGAAGGTTTCATTCAAGGCATGGTTGGCTCGTTTCTGGCAATCATCGTTCTGTTTGCCACCTATCGCTTTGCCCTTGGCAAGCTCGCCGAACTTATTCCATTTTTCACAGCCAGCATCGGTTTTGAACAGATGTTCAAACTTGCCGCCAAACTCTGCATGATGGGGCTTGTGCTGGGCATATCCGGCAGTCTGCTGTCGTTGCGCGACATCAACAGATTCAGCAAATCTACGCCAGAAGGGGTCTGAAATGCCCTTGTGCCGTCTCAGGGAAACCATCTGTCTTTTTGTTCTGTTTCTGATATTTCCGGTTGTTCTGCCTGGCGCTCCATCCCGAGCAACAAACACCGAAGAACTGCAGAACGAAATTGCCGCGATTAATCTGCAGCTTGACTATCTTAAGCTTAAAGTCAGCGACAGCCAGAAAAAAACCCGGTCTCTCGAAGCCCGCATCAAGGAAAAGCAGTCAGAAGTCGCGCAGCTGAAATCTCAGATCGAGCAGCTGACCTTGAGCCAGAACGAAACAACTGCCCAGATTGCCAGGCTTGAAGAAGAGTCTAAAACCGGGCGCGAACAACTCAAGGCTTTGCTGGCGCGTTTTCGTGCCAGACTGGTGCAGTTGCATAAAATCAGACAGGGCACCCTGCTCAGCTCGGTATTTTCGGCCCGCGATCTGAACTCGTTTCTCAACCGCTACCACATGGTAAAATATCTTCTGCAGAGTGACAGCGAGCTTATCGAAGACCTTAAAAAACGTGACCGGCAGCAGAGAGCTCTGGCAACCGAACTTCAGAAAAAACACCTGCATCTTGAAGCTGGCAAACTGGAACTCGACGAAAAGCAGAAAAAACTCAACCGCGACAACTCTGCTTTGAATGCCATGCTTTCTACCATCCTTCTCGAAAAGAAACTTTTTCTGGCCCGGGAAAAGGAGCTGGCGGGAGCCAGGGAACGTCTCGAAGACGAAATATCAAGAGCCGAGCGTTCGCTGCACACGCCTGAATTTGAAGAAGAACTGAAACAACCGGCGGTCGCACGACCAGCAATGCCACGCGCTGTCAAAGAGGGGCCCCTGCCAGGCAATGCTCCTGAGGCGGCAAAAGTAATGAAATTTATCTGGCCGGTCGAAAAAAGTTCCCGCCTCGGTTCTCAGCAGAGCGGCGACGAAAACTCAGCGGCTCTGCTGATAAAGGTCAACGCCGAAACTGAAGTAATGGCCGCAGCCAAGGGAAAAGTCCTTTACAAGGGCACCATCAGTGGCCTTGGCGATGTCATCATTATTGGCCACCAGCGAGGTTTTTCAACTGTTTATGCCAGACTGGACAATATCTGGGTCGGATTGAATCAGATCGTTGAAAAAGGTGAAACTATCGGACAGATTGCCGGTGGACGCAACCAGGCTCTGCATTTCGAAATCCGTTTTGGCGGCAAAAAACAACTGCCACTGCCCTATCTGCCTGCTGATTCTTAAACTCCGGCACACCGTCAGCATTTTACCCGGCAGGTGCCATAGACGCCTTCAAACACATGCGGGTCAAATACATCAAACGGAAGATAGAACTTATATTTGCCGTGAATTATTTTCAGAGCAATTGCATTAAAGTTCTGGATTCCGGGTCTACGCCCGGAATGACGTTATTAAGATTCGTCCCGTGGAGCCTGCACTCGCGCTTGCCCCTGAAGGGGAAAGTCGGGTAACGGGAATGTTGTTTTGACAGGGACACGGGCATTTTAGTGCGATCGCCCCGGAATTATTTTGTGTCTTTTGTAAAGTATTTTTCGTTGTGTTAATATTATTAACTGATAAAAACTTTGTCGGGTCTGAAGGAGCTTCATGATGGTCAGAAAATTTTTCCGCAGCATTATTATATTGGGCGTTGGTCTAGGGCTCCTGTTCGTGCTTTCGCACAACACCGCTACCGCCTCTTCCACCAATATAACCTATTTCAAATCTCTAGACCTTATCAAGAAGGTTCTTGAGCTTATCAAATCAGACTACGTCGACGAAAACATCGATGAACAGAAGCTGATCTACGGTGCCATTGAAGGCATGCTCAAAAAGCTTGACGACCCATACACCCGCTTCATGGAACCGAAAAGTTTTAAAGAAATGCAGGTCGAAACTCAGGGTGAATTCGGCGGTCTCGGCATTGTCATTTCGATCAAAGACCGCATGCTCACAGTCATCTCGCCGATTGACGACACTCCTGCGGCCCGCGCCGGCATTCTCGCCGGAGACATGATCATTAAAATCGACGGCAAAGACGTCATCGACATCGCCCTGCACGACGCAGTAAAGCTGCTGCGTGGCCCGGTCGGCAGCAAAGTCGTCATCTCTGTTCTGCGCGAGGGAGAAAAGGAATCGAAAGATTACGAACTCGAACGCGAGATAATCAAGCTGCCCAGCGTAAAATACTGGGTAATTGCGCCGAATGTCGGCTATATACGCCTGACACAGTTCATTCAGACCTCATCAGAAGACCTTGAAAAGGCGATGATCGAGCTTGAAAAGAGCGGTGTCGGCTCGATCATTCTCGACCTGCGCAACAATCCTGGCGGCCTTCTTACTTCTGCTGTTGAAGTTGGTCGCAAATTCATTCCCAAGGGTGATATCGTTTCGATCAAAGGCCGCGATGGCGAAGAAAATACCTACAGTTCTTTCTTCAAATACCACCCGATGCTGCCTCTTATTGTGCTGATCAACGAAGGCTCGGCTTCGGCCTCTGAAATCGTTGCCGGAGCTATCAAAGACAACAAACGTGGCCTGCTGCTCGGCAAGAAGTCTTTCGGCAAAGGCTCGGTTCAGACCGTCATATCTCTGAACGACGGTTCGGCCATGGCTCTCACAACCGCACTCTACTACACCCCGTCAGGTGTTAACATCCACAAGTCCGGCATCACCCCCGACATCGAAGTTGAACTGCCGAAGCTCGATGAAAGCAAACAGGAAGAGATCCGCAAAGCGGTCGAACTCGACCAGAAATACCTGCAGAAGCTCAGCAACGCCCACAATATCAGGAAGCCAGAAGCCGAAGTTGCATCAGCACCTGTCTCTGCTACTGCAAGTGCCATCCTCAAGGTTGAACTCAGCTCAGGCACGATTACCGTAACCACCGCCAATGGTTCTGAATCTTATAAACTCAGCGGTTTTGTCGAGCCACCCGACAGTCTGACCCAGGGCAGGATCGAACAGTATGTTGTCAACCCTTATGATACGCAGCTACAGCGGGCAATCGACATTCTCAAATCAACCAATGTCTTTATGCCGCTGATGGATTCGAAAGAGCAGTAAGGAAGCAGATGAACGCAGGAGCAGTCATAATCAGACGCCGGTTCGATGCGGGTGTAACCTTGATAGAAATTCTCATCGTCACGGTTATCATCGCCCTGATGGCTGCTCTTGCTTTTCCTGTATACAAAATCGTGCAACAGCGCGAAAAAGAACGCCGCCTGAAAAAGATTCTCAATGACGTGCGACTCGCGATCTCCGGCGGCAAATCGCAACTATCTACAGTTTTGTTCAGCGAAGGCATGAGAACATTTGTCAGAGTTCATGGAATCGAAAAAATAAAAAAAGCCCATGAGCTACCACCAATTGGCAACAGCACCTATGATCCCACAGTGAACGACGCTGTAGCTTCTGCAGCAATCTCATCTTTTACTCAACGCATAGTAGAAGATGGCTGGGGTTATCCCCCAACTCCATTTCATCTGACTTACCAAGGCTACCCAGTTGTAGTTGCTACTGGATCAAGCCATCCGGACTCCCTTGCTGGAAATGTTACCCTGAACATTTCCAGACGCTTTCTGCGCAATCTGCCGCCACATCCCTTTCAAAGCTGGTATCCAAATGCCACCTGGACTTTCAGACCGGCCTACTATAATCCCAGGATTCCTGCTAATGCAGTGCCGGTTTCCTCATATACATGGGAAATCCAGCAAAAGAACTTTGATGACGGCGTTGGGCCTCTTTCAGAGAGGGTCTCACGCCGCGGCGTCATGGATATCTACTCGAGCGGTGCCGGCATCGCACTCGACGGGAGCAACACCGATGAATGGTAACAGACGCAAAGGCTTTTCACTGTTCGAAATGCTTCTGGTCGTTGCATTGCTTGGGGTTATTTCGACTGCAACTGTGCCGGTAGCAGAATTGATGTTCATCAAAACCAAAGAAACCGAGCTCGAAAACAACCTGGCACAGATCAGACAGGCTATCAGTCTCTGGAAGCGCGACTGCCGCAATGCCGTCGTCAGACAGTATGGCTATAACAACCTCTACCTGATTCCAGATTCAAATCTCTACCCACCATCTCTAAATGCATTGATGCGCCCTGATCAGCTTGGTGGCGGAACCGGCAAACACGATGTTCTCGACCCTGATGGGGTCACTGTAAGAGCCAGTTTTTACCCTAAACCATATCTTAACAGCATCCCAATCGATCCATTTGTAGGGGCCGCGACCTGGCGAGTGCATTACGCCTCAGGAACGAATTCGGTCATATTTGAGAACGGGGCAATTGTAGGCCCGGTACCTGCCGATCACGTGGGCATACTCGACGTTGCCCCTGTCGAAAACGACGCCCCTCCGGGCAATCGAAGACGCGGTTTCGTTCAGGCCATCGACGGAACCAATTACACTGACTGGTGAGGATTCAAGCATGTTAAAAAAAGGTTTTACCATTATCGAACTTCTCATAGTGATCGCCATAATCAGCATTCTGGTCGGCGTCGCGGTGCCTTATTACAATGACTATATTACCGACGCCCGTCTCTCGGTACTCAAACAGAACGCCGCCACTTTCAGAAACTCGCTGAATCAGTTTCGCGGCGACAATCTGCGCGGCCCATTTGCGGTAAGTGTCTACAAGGGCGGGACTCTGTTGCATGCCAACCCATTATCCGGCGCAGCCGACGGATCAGAGCTGGTTTCAGGGCCTATTCAGATCATCAACAATGCTCCAACCCGTCGACAGAATATCAAATATATCCCTGCCATGCCTGTATTCACAGACCCCTTCAGTGGCGGCAATATTACGCCTCCAGACATTGAAGTATCAGAACCTTCGGCATATTTTTACGACAGTAATGCAAACGGACGCTTTGATTTTGATATAGATGGCAACAGTGATATGTCAGATTCAGAATTTGCATTTCTCAATGGCGACAGCAATACCGAGTTTAATACGACTTATGACACGATCCTGTTTTTTGATACCCGGACGTCGGCAGCGGTATACGCACAGCCTTTTGACCCCACACCTGCCCGCACTCCACTCGACTTTACCCAGATAAAGATAAAAGACTCTTCAGGAAACGCTCACTAAAAAACATTAACGAATTTGCCGCAGCTGCCGATATCTTTGAGGAAGGACTGTTTAAACCAATGACCAATGATTTTCTGAAACGCAAAAGAATCGGTGAGATCCTCATTGAGATGCGTGCGATCACGCAGCAGCAGCTCGATGCGGCACTCAAGCGCCAGCCGTCTTCGCGCAAGATGATTGGTGAGATTCTTATCGAAGATAAGGCTCTGAACGAAGAGACCCTCTTTCGCGGCCTGTCGACTCAGCATGGCATCGAGTTCATGAATCTGTTGAACATGGAACTGAACACCGAGCTTATCAGGCAGATACCCGAAAGTCTTATCAAAACCTACAAGTTCATCCCGATCAGAAAAGAACCAAAATCGCTGACGATTGCCGTATTTGACCCGACCAACGTCAAGATGTTCGACAGCATCAAAATGGCTACCGGTTATATGTTCATCAAATGGGTCATTGCGATGAAGTCGCAGATTCTTCATATTATCAACGATGTAATTTATCGGCCGCAGAACGTTCTTGACAATGTTCCGATGGACGAACTGCTCAAAGATGTCAAACTTGAATTCAGCAAAGAAGAAAACCAGTTTTCAGAAGCTTATTCTGGTCAGACAGCCAGCGATCTCAACCTTGAAGAGCTGAAACGCGAATCTGACCAGACTTCGATAGTTACTCTGGTTCACAAGATCATTCTCGATGCCGTAAAGATGCGCGCATCGGATATTCATATCGAAGCCTTCGAAAAGATTATTCAGGTCAGATACCGCATCGATGGTATTCTTTACGATATTCTCCCAATCGAAAGAGCGGCTCAGCAGGCCATTATTTCGCGTATCAAGATCATGTCGAACCTCGACATCACTGAACGCTTCATGCCGCAGGACGGCAACTTCAAGCTCAAGGTCAAAGGGCAGCATATCGAGTTCCGCGTTGCCATTCTTCCTTCGATCTATGGGCAGAACTGCACCATCCGAGTTCTCGACTCCGGCCGCGTCAACCTTGACCTCAAAGGGCTGGGCTTTCACGAAGACGATCTGCAGATATTCGAATTCAACATCGGGCGCCCCTGGGGTCTCTGTCTGCTTGCCGGCCCTACAGGCTCCGGTAAAACGACCACGCTCTATTCGGCCCTTTCCCTTATCAACAGCCGCCAGAAAAAGATCATCACCGTAGAAGACCCGGTCGAATTCAAGATTCCCGGCGTGCATCAGATGCAGGTCCAGGAAAACAAGAATGACCCGTCCCGCTCTCTGACATTTGCAAGGGGCCTGCGCTCCATTCTGCGTCTCGACCCTGATATCATTCTCGTCGGCGAAATCCGCGACTATGAAACCGCCGAAATTACTATTAAAGCCGCCCTCACTGGTCACATGGTTTTCTCGACAATTCACGCCAATACAGCTATCGAAACGATCAGCCGCCTTGAGAACCTTGGTATTGACCCATATCTGTATGCATCAGCTCTCTGTCTGCTGGTCGGCCAGCGCCTCGTCAGAAAAATCTGCCCGATCTGCAAAACCCTTATCGACACAACGCCATACATAGCGGCTTCTCTTGGCCTTGAAATGAAAGACCTTGAAGGACACCCGCTTTATCGTGGTGTTGGCTGCAAAGATTGTAATAACAGCGGTTTTAAAGACAGAACCGGTCTCTATGAAGTCGTTGAAGTAACTCCTGAACTCAAGGAACTGATCGGGCAGCGTCGCACCAGCGTTGAACTCATGCAGTATCTACGCAAGCGCAAGGTTAAAACCCTTGCTGACTGCTGTTTATCGAAAGTGCTTGATGGCGAAGTTCCGATAGAAGAGTATATTATGATCAACATGGGAAGTAACTGATGGGAAGGTCTGGCTCAAAATTTAATACGGTTCTCGAACTTGGAACCTATGAATTGAGGCTTCTGTCGCTCGAGTCGACAGGGCCGGGTGAAGTTCGCCTGAAAAAGTGTCTTTCTACAAGCACTCCGAAAGATTTTGTTGCGTCAACTTTCATCGAATACCCGATTATAGATCCGCTGCCGCTCAAAAAGGCTGTTACCTCGCTGGTAAAAGAGTCTAAACTGCCTTACGAAAATATTCTGATGTTGCTTCCAGACCATGCCGCTCTGATCAATCTGCTGGTTACCCCGCCGAGATACTCAAAAAAAGAGATGGATGAAGCTATCAAGGAAGACTTTGTTCCGATAATGCCACTGCCCTTCGAAAACTGGCATATGGTGCAGCAGAGTATAGGCTCCTGGGAAGAAGACGACATAGTTCTTGCCATGGCCATCATCAGAAACAATCTCCTTGAAGCCGGCGGTATCGTTCAGCAGTCAGGTTTGAACCCGACTGTCGTCGATCTGAACTTTCTCAATGTCGCGAATCTGATCGAACATCACCTCGCTGCCAACGAAAACAAGGGCAAAAATATCTGTCTGATTCATCTTGGCAACGAGTCAACCTCGATTGGTGTCTTTAAAGATGGTCAGTTGAGAGTTCTTCAGAATCGACCGGTCGGTGGCTATGACTTCACCAAGCAGATCAGCAAGCATTTTCATGTGCCGGAAGCCGATGCTGACCAGTTCAAACGCAACGAAATCTGTTTCCTGCCAGAGCCGTCGCCAGAGCAGGATGTTCAATACAATTTTACCGTCATAAAAAATGTTTTCGCTCTTCTCTGCCGCGAAATCTTCGGAGCGATCGAAAGCTACCTGACCAAGTTCCGCGAGTTCACAATTCACGAAGTAATTATCTCCGGTGGTGGAGCCAATTACGAAAATATCAACGTGGCGCTGACCACACAGTTGAGCCTGACCACAAGAGTCAGAAGAGTTTGTGAGCTTTATCAGCTCTATGTTAACGGCAATCCGGTTGACGACTCCGAAAAGAACTCTCTTGCCGCTGCCTGCGGCTGTTATCTGAGGGAATAGCCATGAAGTTTCAATTCGATCTGCTGCCAGTAGAATACAAGAGCCTGCCCCGTGACAACATCGGGATAGTTCTGGCTCTTATCATTATTGTCACGACGATTTCTGCTGTTGGCAGTATGACAATCAAAAACCGGACAGAACTGGCTGATGCCCAGGCGCGTCTCAACGCAAAAGACAATGAATTGCGCGATATCATCGACAAAACCAGCAAGCTGCAGCCGCCTCTCAATGAAATCAATGCCCTGCGCAGCAGCATCGAATTCATCAACGCCAACCTCGACACGCCTGCCAGTAATATGGTCGACTTTTTTGCCGCCCTGGAAGCCGCAGTGCCCGAGCGTGTTCTGATCAATGACCTGAGTCCGAAAAGTTTTACCAATCTAAATGTGCCTTTTTCAATAACAGGCGAAGGCTCAACCATCCAGGATATTCTTGAATTTGTTAACCGTCTGAATCAGAGCGGTAAGTTCGTGGCTCAGCTGCAAAGCAATACCAGTCTGGTTCAGGCATCAGGGGTATCGCAAAAGTTTGCTCTCTCCATCACTTATAAACCTTCTGCGCGAAAATAAACTGAACAGGAAAATGCTGTGAAGACAAGATTAAGATCAAATCTGGAACGGGTAGTAACCTACGGGCTGATGGCAGCTGCGATAGTGTTTCTGATCTACTTCCTCAGCTCGGTTAACACTAACCAGCGTCAGCTTATTGCCGCCAAAGACACAGAAATTACGGGTCTGGTAACCAGAATTGAAGATTCACAGCGCGAATTCAACACCAGACGACAACAGATTGAAGAAATAACAGTGCAACTGCGTGATAAACGCCAGGAAGTAAAGGAAAAATTTGAAAAGCTTCTCGAAAGTTCCTCGAACTACACGATTTTTATCGAGCAGGTTCAAAGAAAAGCCAAAGCTCTCGATGTTCTTATCATGGATTCAACCTACAAATCGCCAGCTCCGGTATCGGGTGCCGGCAGCAGCTATCTTGAATTCAAATTTGACATGAGAATTCACGGTTCTTACAACCGGTTGAAACAGTTCCTCTGGGAATCGGAGAACGCCCTTGGTCGCCTGGTTAAGATCTCGCAGCTCGAAATTGTGCCCCCTCTTAACGACAAAGATGGCAACATGACCATGAAATTGACGCTTTCTACCTTCTTCCTGCCCTGACCAAGAATAGGAAAAGCATAAATGAACCAACAGGAATTAAAAGAATACCTCAGAAAAAACAAAACCGTTGCGTTTGGTGTTCCTTTTATTGTCGGCGTTCTGATGCTCGACCTGCTTGTACTCAAACCAAGTCGTGAAGCCAAAAAGAAAGCGGCGGCCGGCCCGGCCATTTCTCAAACGCAGACTCCCGCAGCCGCCCCCACAGCCGCAGCCCCAGGAGCAGACCCTGCTGCAAAGCCACCAATTCAGCCGCCGGCACCAATAGTAAAACCGGTCTACCCGGCGCTTTCAGACAAAATTGAAAGTAGGTTCGCCGCTAATCAGCTTTACCCATATGAAGCCGGCAGAAATATGTTCATCTGGCCTGAAAAACCCGGAACCGTATTCGTCAGCCAGGAAACTGGTGAACAAGCACCTGTCATCGAAAGACCAGACATTTCGTATCACGGTTTTTTCACTCTGGGCAGCGATCGGGTTGCAATTCTGCGCTTTGCAGACGAACTTCTGCTCACCAGAATCGGCGCAACTCTTAAAAGAACCCCCTTCTGCCTGACAGAAGTCACCCCAGAAAAAATCATCATTTCTGATACCTCAGAAGAGGGCCTGAGAGATTTTGAAATCGCTCTGACTGACCAGCCAGCAGGCCAATCCAAGGAGAAGTAAAATGGATTATCTGACCATCAAGAAACTTTTCCAGGATCGCGACAAAAGCGTCAGGCTGTTCTGCCTTAAGAGTCTGCTGCGCCATAATGTCGAAAATGTCGAGGAATTCATTCTCGAAGGTCTGCGCGACGGTCGACCTGAAGTGGTTATCGCTGCAATGAAAGCCTCGCGCAAGTGCCTGAACCAGGAAATTTCCGGCATGATTCTGACCTATCTGGATTCACCGAACAGCATTCTCAAGAGCGAGGCTCTCTACGCTCTGCAGGGTCGCAGTTCGCAGGCGATCAAGACCGCCATCTGTGATTTTCTCAAACTTGAAGAAGATCCGGCACTGGTCGCAACCGGTGTTAAGGTTCTTGGCTCGTTCAAATCAGCAGAACTGGTGCCGCTGTTCAAAGCATTTCTCAACTATGCCGACGAGCGTGTCAGAGCCAATGCTGTTGAGTCACTTGGCGATATCGATGCGCCAGAAATCGTTGAAATTCTCAAAGTGCTGGTTTCTGACCGTAACAACCGCGTCAGGGCCAACGCAATCAAAGCGCTCTGGAACAAAGGCATCAGATTTGGTCTCAATACCCTTTCTGAAGAACTAAGATCCCCGAATACCAGAAAAAGAGCCTCTGTGGCTTATATTCTCGGTGAAATCCAGGAAGACCGATCGCTCGAACTTCTGGTCGGCCTGTTGAGTGACATATCGCCGACCGTCAGAAATCGTGCGGTGCTGAGCCTTGGCAAGATTGGCTCTTCAAGAGTTATTCCCCAGCTGATCGACGCTTTCTTCAACGAAGATGAGTTGAATATCCGCGAAACTATCGTTTTAACAACGATTAAAATTAATAAAGACCAGGCAATCAGCCAGTTTTCAGACAAATTTCTGCGCGAAGAAAACTCACGCCTGCGCTCAATTCTGATCAAATGTCTTGGCAAAGCAGAAAACCCATGCACACTACCGCTCCTGTCAAAGGCTCTGCGCGACAGCGACGGGCGGGTCAGGGCAAACGCAGTCGAGTCTATCGGCCAGTTACGTGATCCACAGCTTTCTGAACTGCTGATTCCAATGCTCAACGACTCACACAACCGTGTCAGAAGCAATGCCGCTACCGCTCTCTGGAAACTTGGCGGCACCGGTGCAATTGTGACCCTGAAGCAGATGATCAGATCGTCTCACAAACAGATGCGCTCTTCGGCTGCCTGGGCCCTTGGCGAGATAGGTGCCCTGCAGTTTGGCGACGTACTTCAGGACCTCACCGGCGACAGTGACCCCGATGTCAGAAGATGTGCATTAAAAGCACTGGCAAAACTTTCTAAAATAACTTAAACTGTTAAGCGGTCATACTCAGAGAAAAACGAGGAAGTCATGAACCGCTTGAAAATTTCGTCAGTAATCTGCCTTGCCATCGCTTTTTTGCTTTGTCTGCAGGGTGCTCTTTTTGCCCAGTCAGAACAGGCCCGCGAGCTGAACCGCAAAGGCCAGCTTGCGATCGACAGTGGCCACCACCAGGAAGCCATCAACCTGCTGAAGCAGGCGATGCAGCTTGAACCCAGCTGGGGCGAGCCGTATTTTAATGCCGCAAAGCTTCTGCGCCTGCGCAATAAGCGCGACGAAATGGTAAAGATGCTGAAAAAAGCCATTTCACTTGACCCGCAGAACAAAACCTACGCCGAGACCTATTCAAAAATTCTGCGCGAAGATCTTACCAACGCCGAAAAGGCCAAAAACGAAGCCGAAGCTGAGCGTCTGCGCCAGGAAATCATTCAGATCAACCCGGCTGAACTCGAAATTGGTGTTCAGATGGTTAAGAAGCAGCTGGATGCCGGCCAGACCGACAAGGCATTGTCACTTGCCGAGAATCTTCTCGAAAAGAACCCGTCTTTACGCACCAGATATGATTCTGAGCCAATGGGGCAACTGTATCAGCTGCTTGCAAAAGTTGAACTGCAGAAAAACAATCTGAGTACTGCTAAAGCGCATGCCGACAATGCTTCCAAATACTCTCTGGCCAATCCTGAGAGCAACCGTGAACTTCTCAATCAGATCAAGGAAAAGCAGAGCCAGGCTGTCGGCCTTCTGCTGACCCAGGCCGCCGAAGAGCAGAAAAGTGGCAATGTCGAAGCGGCAATGCAGACTCTGAAACGAGCTGAAGAAATTCAACCCAATAACGAGAGTGTTGCGGCTGCAATTGCCGAAATCAACCAGTCGCGCGATGCCAGCTCGGCCTGGAAAGAAGCTTCAGAACAAGTTAAAAAGGGCTCATGGCTCGAAGCCCGTGACCTGCTGGAATATGTTGTGTCAGTTGATTCCGGCAATGCCGAAGCCCGTAAACTGCTTAAGCAGGCTACCGACAAAGAAGAAACACTGATGAAAACCCTTGGCCGGCCTGACCGTCTGCCGCGCAGTTCAACCGACCGTGCGGCTCTTGTCGAAGGCTTTCTGCGCCGCGGTGTTCAGTTCATCGAGGCCGGAAACCAGAAAGATGGCGCAGTCTCTCTGAGCCGCGGGCTGGCGATCATCGAGATCGACAAAAGCCTTGAAAGATTCAAAGCTGCTTTCGAACAGGAACTCGCCAAGATTCAGACATCAGACAATCACCGTGACACCTGGGCAAAAGCCCTCGAAGCCAGGCAGGCCTACGAATACGAAGAGTGTCTCAAACTTCTGTCGCAGCTGCCAAAAGATTACGACGTACAGATGCCCAGTTATCTTGCCGAAGCCTACTGGAAAACCGGCAAAGAAGAAGAAGCCATGACCCAGGCCCGCTATCAGCTGGCCAATCAGCCAGACAACAACCGCGCAAAATTTGTTCTCGGCTCGATTTTTCTTGATCGCAACGACAAAGACATGGCTTACAGATACTTCAAGGAAATCTACGATTCAGACCCGGATTACCCGGAAGTTAACGACAAACTGCTGGCAGCAAGCGCCTCAAAATGGAAAACGGTTTTTCCGATCGTTATCGTGGTTCTGCTGCTGTGGATCGCCTACGCGCTCTACAAATACCTGCCCGAATACAACAAAAATGCCGCGATTCGCAAAGCAGAAAGCTATCTGCGCAAGGAAATGCATGATGAGTGTATCGAAGAACTCAATAAAATCCGCCGCCTGCCAAATCTGACGCAATTCGACGGAGCGATGATTTCGAAAATACTGGCGCAGGCCTATCTTAAACGCGGCATTTACGATCGAGCCATCGGTGAATGTAAACACCTGATCTCGATCAACCCGAAAAACGAAGACGCACACCTGTGGCTTGGCTATGCTTACCTTGGCCGCCGCATGATTTCCCCGGAAAGTCTGCCGGAGCTTCTCAATCTCTATAAAAAAGAGCAGCGTAATATTGCCCTGGTTTCTCTGCTCGGCTCTCACTATACCCAGCAGAAAAACCTTTCTGAAGAAGGGGTTCAGATTCTCGAGCAGTGGCTGAACCTCGATGCAAACAACCCTGAGGTGCTCAAGCCCCTCGGTCGCTATTACCTCAAAAAAAGCCGCAGCGACGACAAGGCGATGAAGGTTTTCCAGAAAATGATGGAACTCGGCTCACCAGAAGCCGAATTTCTGCTCGGTGTCGCGCGAATCCATCTCAAGCTTCGTCAGTTCGACAGCTGTCTGCAGCTCTGCGAGCAGGTCATCAACAGCGACATCAACAATGAGCTTGTACATTCGGTTCTCAGGGATGCCTACCACAAGCAGAATCGTATCAATGAGCTGCTTGATATCTACGGCAATTTCCTTAAGAACAATCCCTACAACGTCGCCTTCCAGAACGGTCTTAAAGAAGCCCAGAAACTGGCGGCAGCCAGCCCGACAGCGAATAACACCGAACCCGCTCAACCGACAGCTTCCGACCAGATCGCCTGTCCACATTGCGGACAGGTGAATTCGAGCCGGGAATACTGCTGCCAGCATTGCGGGCAGAACCTGGTATAAGAGGTATTCAGCCTGAAAAATCATTTCAGCACATCACTGGTTGAATGTCCGGCCGGCAGAAACTGCCGAATGCTGGTGTTTACGGCACTCATCCTTCTGGCATTTCTGGTCATGCCGACCTGTTCACAGGCGGCAGGCAGCAGTGAGGACTACACATCGCTGCGCAAGTTTCTCACTGCCAAAATGTATGGTGAGGCATACAATGAGATTCTTCGACTTGAACTGACCAGAGACGAATCTGACCCGAAACTCGAAAAGCTCAAAATCGACCTTCTCGAGCCAACGCGAGAAAGGCTGACGAAACAAGCCAGGGTCAGCCCTGACGACCCGGCCATCTTTACGATTCTTGCAGACATCGCCTTTCATCAGGGCAAGCTTGACGAAGCCACGAATCATATCAACAGGGCTCTTGAGAACAAATCGGGGCCGACCGCCAATTTTGTCTTTGCAAAAATCCTGTTCCGCAAAGGCAATCTTGCCCAGGCTTTTGACCAGATGGGCACTGTTCTTGAAAGTATGCCCGACTCTCCTGTAGTTTTCGAAGATTTTCAATTTCTCTATTCATGCAAAAATTATGGCGTAGCAACCGCCAAAAAGCTCGCCCGCAACACCAATTTTCTCAAGCGGGCAACTCCGGTCGCTGGTGGAAGTGATGTTCCGGAAGTGCCCGAAAGCCCGTTCGAGAATGACCCGACACAGACGGTGGTATTGCCCTCTGAGCCGAAACCTCAACCGGCATCGGAAACCCCTTCGATCAACACCGCTGCACTGAATACCGGCAACGAAGACGATACCCTGCCCGACGACCCTGATTTAAATACCGGTCTGCCCGACGAAGATCCTGATATGGCCGGCAATATCGACAACCCCGATCTGACAACTGACCCAGATGATCTGCCAGACACTGATGAACCCGTCGACACTGCAAACATTGCTCCGCGCCCGACGCCCGTTTCCCCTGAGCCGCCAAAGGTTACGGTTGAACCGCCCGAAACCGACCCTGAAACAGAAAACATCAAGAAAGCTGAATACTGGCTGAATCAGGCGGTTAAGCAGTTCGAAAACCGCAAATACGACGAAGCCGACAACAACTGGAAAAAGGCGATCGAGCTGCACGCCGATCTGCCCGGCAAAGAGGAAATCAGGGCGAAAATCGACGCCAAATATGACCTTTTCAAGCGCTACAAGAAGGCAAAAGACCTTTTTGATATCGAAAAATATGAGCAGGCCCTGCCGACTTTTGAAGAAGCTTACAAAGAAGAGCCTGAACGCTTCAAGGAAGCGGCGTTCAATATCGGCAAAATCTATCTGTTGCGGCCTGAGCCCGATTACGTTCAGGCCCTCAAATATCTCGATGAGGTTCTGAAGCAGAAAGACCTCGACCCGCTGTTCAAGCGCGACATAGAATGGACAAAGCTCGAAATTTTCTACGGCATGGAACGCTACGAAGATGCCGACGAGATTTTCCAGCGGTTCATGCGTGATGAAGAAGCCTTTGCCCGTAATCAGGTTAATTTCAACCAGTTCCGTTATGGCCTTTGGTATAAGCTCAACCAGACTCTTGTTCACGTCGGGTTTGGCATTTTCGCAGCGCTGTTCCTGCTGGTATTCGCGCTGAGATTGCTGCCGGCAATAACCCTGTCGCTGTCAGATCCTCTGATAGTTGCCCGGCGCATGTTTGAGAAACAGAACTATACCAAGGCGATCAGCGTCGCTGAAAAAGCTCTTAATAAAAAACAGCCGGTCCAGGTCGAGCGCGAATTTCTCGAAATCCTCGTTAAATGCCATTTTGAACTGAAAAATTTTGTTCGCTGCCAGGAAAACGCCAGACTGATCCTCGAAAAATTTCCGGGTAATTCAATTGCATGGGGCTTTCTTGCGAAGGCTTCGATGGCCAGCCACGACACTTCGAACGAAGCAATCGCCATGTATGAAACCATCTACAAGGAAAACCCGGCAAAATCTGAATATCTGCCGGTTCTCGCCAGACATTATTCTCAGACCGGCAACACAACTGTTGAAGCCATGAACATACTGTTTACCTACTACCAGACCGGCGGCAAGGAACCGCCTGTTATCACCGCTCTGGCCGAAGGCTATGTTCAGAACCGCACGATGGGCAACGAAGTGATCACCGTTCTCGAAGAAGCTCTCAAAATAAAAGACAAGATCGAGTATCGCGAACTGCTGGCACGCAATTTCTCAAAAATCAACCGCTATTCAGATGCAGCGCGTGAATGCATAAGAGTTCTCAATGAAAACATCAATAATATGGGCATTCATGTTGTCTATACCTCGTCGATGAAAAAGATGAACAAGGTTGCCGAGGCAATTGAACAATACAAGACTTTTCTGCAACGCTACCCCGGTAACCCACAGCTGACCGAAATTCTCAACGGTCTTAAAAAAGATCTGACGGCATTTGGTGGCAGCGATGATGACAGCCTCCCTCAGATTCCAGATGAACTGCCAATGCCCGGAATGCCCGAACCAGGAATGGGCGGGCACGGCGGCGATATCGACCTCGATAATTTTGTCGAGCCCCCGCCTGAAGGCTTCGAAATGGAAAGCAAAAGCGATATTCCGCTGCCCGACTTTCTCAAGAATGATGAGTATTCATCTGATGTGCTGCCTGACCCGATAAATTTTGCCAAACCCGGACCAGAAAGACTTTCGCCGGCCGAAAACCGCAAAGGCACATCTGCCCCGCTGCCATCTATCGACCTGCCAACTCTTGACCCATTTGAAGAGAGCGAATCGTTGTTCGATGATTTTGCCAACGATCTGCCCGAAGAACTCGGCGGCCCCACCAAATCTGATGTGGCAGCAACCATCAATGACTTTTCCTCGCGAAACCAGATTCGCCCCGACGATCTGATGGCACCTGAACCGCCACCGCCTGCCAAAGCTCAGACAGAAAAGAAACCGGCCACTCAGGGACTGGTAATGAAACTCGCCGCAGCCCAGGAAAAGGCCAGAGCCCGCCGCTGGGACGAAGTAATATCGCTGCTGAGCTCTGATTTTGCATCTGACCGCAACAAAGAAGCCGGTATAATGCTTGCTAACGCCTGGCTTGGCAAGAACAAGCCGATGATGGCTCTCGAAATCATCGAAACGCTTGATTTCGACCCGGAACTGATGGACGACAATATCAAGGACGTTCTTTACCGTATTGGCACCGCGCTCGAGGTAGAGAAAAAGCTCGATGAGGCACTGCGCATGTATGACCTTATCTGCAGCGTCGATATCAACTTCAAAGACGCCTTTGACCGCTCAGACAAGATTTACAGCCGGAAAAAAGCCGGTTAAAACTTGCCCATCAGCAGTTCGGCATTGAGGGCGAGACCTTCAACCCTGACACCGGTTGCACCGGCAAAGGTATAACCGGCACCGAATTCTAAAACAATGTGTCTGGTCATCGGCAAAACCCCGATGATCATCGGTTCAAGAAAAGTGAACGAACCTTTGTTGAACTCGAACCCCGACGCTTTGCTGCGCAGGCGGTAGGTACCGACCCCGAACGAGGCACGCCATTTAACGCGGGCGTCTTCCCTGAATGAGTCTTCGAGAGTCAGCCCGGCCATTTCGAGGTTGAACTTGAGACTTTCGCCATTCAGGGTGCCGGTATAGAATACCACTCCGATTTCGGGGTCATAGAGTTTGCCGGCAAAGGCGCGAACGCCCCAGACATTCATGTCACCGCCAAAGTTCTGCGGCGCGGCTACCCGCTTGTATTTGGCTACCGGACCAATACCGTAAACATATTCAGTACTTTTCGGCTGTGAATCCATGAGCAGCGTCGGCCCTGTCAGACAGAAAGCCGCCTGACTGACAAAAAGACAGACAAAAATGCCGAAAAACAGTTTTAACTTGCGCATGCTCGCCTTATCGACAGAATGAAACTTTTTTTTCAGGTCCGTACACAAGTTTAGTCTGTGAGGTTTAAAAAGGTTGCTTTGGCTGCGCAAAAGTCGGTATATTATCATTCTGAATAACAGGCAAGGCTGCACTCGATGTATCAGTTAATCTGCCTCAGGAGGATAGAGTGAGTAACGATGTAGGCCCAACCCCCCTCGGGAAGTTCGTGATGTTCATGTTCGTAATCGGCTGTATTTTTGCCGCAGCCGTTTCGTTTTCGCCAGATCTTAAAAATCGCCTTTTTCCGTCAGACAACAGTGGCACCAGTGATCAGACTGCCAGCAGCGCCGGCAGCGAACCGGTAACCCAGAAAGTCAAGGTTGAAGCCCCTGATACTGCTGGCGTAACCACGGTGCAGGAATACACTTATGTTCCGAACGAGTCTCTGCCAGCCGTCACCGGCGTTTCATCCTACAAATGGGATGAAGCGAACAAGGTGGTCGTTTTTCCGATCAACGTCTGGTTTGGCTGGCTGCCGATCATCGCTGCCAACAACGGCTTCGAACCCAACGAAGAGAGCGTATTCTTCAAAAAATATGGTTTCAAGGTCAATCTCAAGCTGATCGACGACCCGATCGTCGCACGCGATGCTTTTGCAGCCGGCGAATCACATATTCTCTGGGGCACCCTCGATATGATCGCCCTCTTCGCACCGGGCCTTATGAAAGACAGCCGCACCGCTCCGCGTGTTTTTCAGCAGATCGACTGGTCGAACGGCGGCGACGGCATCGTCGTTCGCGGTAATATTCGCTCGATCAAGGATCTTGAGGGCAAAACCATCGTTTATGCCCAGAACAGCCCGTCACAGTATTTTATTACCAATCTGCTGATCAATGCCGGTATTCCGTTAAACAAGGTAACCCACAAGTACACCTCAACAGCTTTTGAAGCAGCTGCTGCTTTCGTTGCCGACAAAAGTATCAACGCCTGCGTCAGCTGGGCTCCCGACATCTATACCATCCCCGAAAAGATAGCCGGCACGCAGATTCTTACCACCACTGCCGACGCCAATCGTCTGATCACCGACGTATGGGCCGCCAGAGCCGACTTTGCCAAAGATCACCCCGAAGTTATTGAAGGCCTTGTCGCCGGCATCTTCGAAGGCATGACGATGCTGAAGAACGAAACCACCAAAACCCGCGCCTTCGCACAGATGGCTGAAGGTTACGGCATGAAGCTCGAAGACATCAAATCGATGGAGCAGGATGCCTACATCACCAACTTCGCCGAAAACCAGAACTTCTTTCTCAACAAGAACAGTGCGACCAACTTCGAGCGCACCTGGAAAAACATCATCTACGTCTACCGCGAACTCGGCCAGATCGGCACACCGGTTCGTTTCGACGAAGTCGTCGATTTCTCGGTCATCAAAAAGTTTGTCGAAAAGGGCATGTTTCCTGAACAAAAAGAGATTCAGGTCGCACGCTTCGTTTCTACAAGCTACAAAAAGGTTTCAGCCGAAGCCCCGGTACTGACCCAGACTGTCAGAATCAACTTTTATCCGAACTCAGACAACGTCTATGAGCCAGAACACGATGAATTCGGGCAGGCAATTCAGAACACTCTTTATGACCCAACTGTCGATGCGACTCTCGAAAAAATTGCCCGCATGGTCGGCCAGTATGACCGCGCCCAGGTTGCTATCGTCGGTCACACTGACAGTTCGATGAAGGGCAAGGTTCCGGAAAAAGCAGTTAAAGATCTGTCGAGCGACCGCGCCAACTCGGTTCGCAGCGCGCTTGTCAGAAAATACAAATTCCCCAGAGAAAAATTCATCGTCGAAGGCAAAGGCTGGGATGAACCAGCAGACCCCGCTGACCCGATGAATCAGGCATTGAACCGGCGCGTCGAAATTCAGGTTTTTACCCCGGAAAAATAAAACTTCCAAAGGAGCTGGAAAATGTTTAAACGGTTGATGAATTTAATTAGAGGTTTCTTCAGTCTCTTTATCAAAGGGCTTGAATCAAGCAATCCTGAAGCCCTCATCGAAGCCGAAAAGGAAAACCTGAGAAACCAGATTTCGCGGTTCAACGAAAGTCTGGCCAATCACGCTGCCTTCACCGAGCGCCTGATGCGCCAGGTCAAAACCCTGTCTGCCAAAGACAAGGAATTGACTGCTAAAATTACCGCCAATCTGAAGGCAGGCAACAACAAGGTTGCCGGCCAGCTGGCCCTGCAGCTTCAAACCGTCAAGCAGCAGCTCGAAGAAAATCAGTCACAGCTCGAAATTGCCGACAAGACCTTCAAAGATCTTGAAAAATCAAGAGACGTGGCAGTTCGCGAAGCCCAGATGAAAATCGAAAAGCTGCAGAACCTCGTCAGCGAAACCCAGATGCACGAAGCCCAGGCCGAACTCCAGGAAATGGCAAAGGGCATGATCTCAGGCATCGGTTCAAGTGGCGATACGATCAACCGCGTTACCGAACTGCTCGAAGAAAGACGTGACAAGGCCGTGGGCCGCTCACGTGTTGCCGCCGGTTCTTATGACAACTCAAACGTCACCATGAAAGAAGCCGAAATGGAAGCCCTTGGCGACGCAGCCCTGGCAGAATTCGCAGCCATGAACGGCATCTCCATGCCCGGTTCAGCACAACCGCTTGCTGAAACAGATTCAGGCGATGATGTTCCGCAGCGCGGCATGGGCCCGATGCAGAAAAACTGACAATTTTTGAAATATTTTCATAAGGAGCAAGAGATGAATTTCAGAGGAAAGCTGTTTCTGGTTCTCATGGCCATGCTGGCCATCTGTTTTAGCGTGGTTCAGGCCCAGGAAGCCGCAGTGGTAGAAGCACCCGATACCGAATCGGTCACCACGGTTAAAGAATACAAGTTCGTACCCCGCGAAACCCTGCCCCCGGTAACCGGCACTTCAGGCTACAAATGGGATGACAAAGAAAAAGTAGTTGTTTTCCCGATCAACGTCTGGGCTGGCTGGCTGCCGATCATCGCCGCCAACAATGGCTTTGCCCCGAACGAAGACAGCGTTTTCTTCAAGAAATACGGCTTTAAGGTCAACCTCAAGCTGATCGATGACCCGGTCGTCGCCCGTGACAGCTATGCCAGTGGCGAAAGCCATGTTCTCTGGGGCACCCTCGATATGATGGTGCTGTTTGCTCCTGAACTGATGAAAGACAGCCGCACCGCCCCACGCATTTACCAGCAGGTCGACTGGTCAAGCGGCGGCGACGGTATCGTCACCCGCTCAAAGATTCGCTCTGTGGCTGATCTCAAAGGCAAAACCATCGTTTACGCCCAGAACAGCCCCTCGCAGTATTTCATCAGCAACCTGCTGATCAACGCCGGTATCGGCCTCAGCGAAGTTACCCACAAATACACTTCGACCGCATTTGAAGCCGCCGCCGCTTTTGTATCTGATCCGAGTATCGACGCCTGCGTCAGCTGGGCTCCGGATATCTATACCATCCCCGAAAAAGTTGCCGGAACCCGCATTCTGACAACCACTGCCGAAGCCAACAAGCTTATTGCCGACGTGTGGGCTGTGCGCGCCGACTTCGCCCGCGACAAACCCGAAATCGTCAAGGGCCTGGTTGCCGGTATCTTCGAAGGCATGGACATGCTCACTAACGCTACCACCAAAGCCCAGGCTTTCCAGTGGATGGCCGACGGTTATGGCATGAAAGTCGAAGACGTCAAAGCCATGGAAGCCGACGCTCACTCGACCAACTTTGCCGAAAACCGCGAATTCTTCCTCAATGCCAACAATCCGACCAACTTTGAACGCACCTGGAAAAGCATCGCCTATGTTTACAACCAGGCCGGCCTCGTAAAAGAAGCCGTTCCGTTCAATCAGATCATGGACTTCTCGATCGTTCAAGACCTCGAAAAGGCCGGCACCTTCAAACACCACCAGGATAACTACGTCAGCAAGTTCGTACCGACCACCTACAACAAGGTCAACGCTGAAGCCCCGATCATCACTCAGACGGTCAGAATCAACTTCTACCCGAACTCGTCAAATATCTATGAACCGGCACACGATCTGACCGGCAATGCCATTCAGAACACCCTCTATGACCCGAACGTCGAAGCCACACTCGACAAGGTCGCCCGCCTCGTCGGCGCCTATGACCGTGCTGTAGTGGCCATCGTTGGTCATACCGACAGCTCGATGAAGGGCAAGATTCCTGAACAGATCGTTAAAGATCTCAGTATGAACCGTGCTGAAGCGGTCAAAAAAGCTCTGGTCGATAAATACAAATTCGACCCGAAAAAATTCGTCGTTGAAGGCGAAGGCTGGAACAAACCCGCCGACACCGACAATCCGATGAATCAGGCGTTGAACCGCAGAGTCGAAGTCTCTGTGTTCCCGCCCGAAAGCAACTGATAAACACTGACCGGGTGGGGTCGCCCCACCCGGTCTGCCCGAGGAAGAAGCATGAAATTCACTCTGCATGAGAATTTTTTCGGAATAAGAACCGGCGTAAAGCTTGTCGATCAGATTCTGCTCGGCATTATTCCCATTTTTTTCATATTTCTGATCTGGGTTCTTGCCACATCCGGCAAGTCCATTACAGTCACGCTCCCCGAAGGAACTTTCGAAGGCTTTGAAAAAGCCCCGCCCCCCGATGGCACCAGATTTTCCGAGAGAGTTTCGCTTTTTATCGATCAGAGCCGCCTCGAATACGCAGGTGAAAAAGATGAAGATCAGCAGACAAAACTGATCAAAGCAGGCGAAAGTTTCAAGCTTGGTAATATGCCTGCCAGAATTTTCGGCAAAGGCGTCAGAATCACTTTGCCACCAGGCAGAATCGTCGGCCGCGAAAAAATTGCACCTCCGGCGGCTGCAGCAAAAAAACCGGAACAGACAAAAGCTGTAGACAGTCAGATGCCAGCCAGCGCTTCTTTATCAGAAAACATCTCTCAGCCGGTTTCAGAGACGACCCCGAATATCGGTCACCCCACGACTGTGAGCGAAGGTGAAGCTCAGACCACCTTACCGGCTGACCCGCAGAGCACGCCGAATGCAGCCGTTGCAGATGCGCCGACTCCCTCGGCAACTCCCAAATTTGTTTATCGTTACGAAGTAGTCGAAACTAGATATATTAGCCAATTTCTTCTGCCAAGTCCTAGAGAAGTATTTGGGTCCTTCTCATCTTTGTGGTCTGAAAGAAACTTGGCCAAAAATCTCCTTTATAGCTTTCTTCGTGTTGGGGCTGGTTTTTTAATCGCTTTTATTATCGTATTCCCTTTATCCCTCTTAATGGGCACCTTCAGCAAATTTAAAGCTCTCTTCTCACCAATAATGCTTTTTGCGGGATATACTCCAATTCCTGCGCTAGTTCCTCTTTGTTTGACACTATTTGGAACTGGCGAAGTATATAAAGTCATGTTTTTGGCAATGGCTTTTTCAATATACTTCTTGCCACTATTCGTTAAATCGCTCGAAGAAATAGACAATGTTTATCTTCAAACTGGTTACACATTGGGGGCAAATAAGTTCCAGACGCTAAATAAAATTCTCCTTCCAATTGCTCTTCCCAATATCTACGATGCTATGCGTCTTGGCTTTGGGGTTGGCTGGGGCTATATCATCTTGGCAGAGATTATTGACCTTGGCATTGGAGTTGGCTCATTAATTTCTATTAGCCAAAGGCGCGGCCTTAACAAAGATATCTATCTGGTTCTCATTGCCATTGTTCTGATGGCCTTCATCACCGATAAAATCTGGGACAAGGTCGGGCAGCAGCTGTTCCCCTACAGGAGTCAGAAGCGATGAGCAACCAGCCACAAAAACCTTCATTGTTCAGAAAAATCGCTGGTTACTTCGTGCGCTTTGGTGATGAACCGGATGCGCCGCAGATAGCGGATCGTACGAAAGCTCAGAACCAGGTGCCAGCCAAAGTCAGCAAAGCAGACCCAGACGAGCAACCTGAAAAAACAGCCACATCGCCGGTTAAACCTGCCGGCAATGAAAAGCCTGTCGGGCAGAAGCCGGCAGCAGCCCTGCCAAAAACTGAAGAGTTTCCTTTTCCTGGTGCCATGGCGCCTGTCAGCGCTGCAGAAACACCGGCGGCAGCGGTTGAACCGGCAGATAAGCAGACAAAGCCTGTTTCTTCGGCCGAAGGGCATATCTCAATTGAAGAACCGGTCGAGGCCGGCGAACCCGGAAGCTGTGTCGACAATCTGCACAAACCCAAATACCCACCGATTGTCACTTTCAGAAATGTAACCAAAATTTTTAATCCGGGCACGCCTAACGAATTCATGGCTCTGAAAAATGTTTCTTTCGAAATTGAAGACCTGCCTGATATCGGCGAGTTTATTGCCCTGGTTGGCCCCTCCGGCTGTGGCAAGTCAACCGTTCTCAATCTGATTCAGGGTTTTCAGGAAGTCGGGCCGCCCAGTCTTGGTGAGGTTCTGGTGCGCAACAAACCGGTTACCGGTCCCGGCCGTGACCGCGGCATGATTTTTCAGAAATACAGTTCTTTTCCGCATCTGACTGTGTTGCAGAACGTGATGTTCGGCCTGCAGCTCAACCGTGAAAGCCTCGGCTATTCAGATCAGGTCATGGAAAAACTGGCGCGTGAAATGATCGCGAAGGTCGGCATGAAGGGCCACGAAGACAAATTTCCGTATCAGCTTTCGGGTGGCCAGCAGCAACGCGTCGCCATCGCCCGCACCCTTGTTCTCAAGCCCCGCATCATTCTTATGGATGAACCGTTTTCGGCCCTCGATGAGCCGACACGCATCGAAATGCAGGAACTGATAACCTCGCTCTGGCACGAGGTCGAAGCTACAGTATTTATCGTCACCCACTCGCTGGCTGAAGCTGTCTATCTGAGCGACCGAATTTTTATGTTTCAGGCCAACCCCGGCCGGCTGGCACGTCAGATTGGCATAACCCGTGACCTGATCGGCAAATACGATGGCATGACACCGCTTGAAGTGCAGGAAAGCCCGAAGTTCAATCATTTTCTCAAAGAGATTACCGACGAATTCCTTAGAATTGGTGGTTCAGCATAATGGCACCCTATCGCAAGCCCGGTTATTCTGACTATCTCAGCGAGGCCTTCAATGCCGGCCTCGTCATCAAAGGCATGGGCGAAATACCGGTCAACAAGCTTTTCATTCTCGGCTCGTTCATTCTCGGGTTCAGTAACCCGGGTTTCTGGTTTCTCGGTCTGGCCCTCGAATTCGTGTATCTCTGGTATCTGTCTTCAAACCCGCGATTTCAGAAATTCGTCGAAGGCAAGCAGCTGGCCGAGATTCAACAGTCCCGTTCCAGCAAGATGAACGAGGTTATCGCCAGCCTTACCCCCGAAAATCATTCACGCCTGAAGCGTCTGAATGCAAGCCTTGCCGAAATCAACAAACTGATGAACTGGAACACTGACGATGGCTCGGGGTTCATGAACACCAGCAAGCAGGCCACACTCAACCAGCTGCCGTCGATCTTTCTCAAACTGCTTAAAACCAAGCAGCTTATTGAAGAAAGTCTGCACCGCACCAAAGCCAACGAAATCAAAAGTGAAATCAAGAAGCTTGAACAGCAGATGACCGATGATATCAGCCCGGCGCTTGCCAAGTCACTGCAGGGCAACATCGAAATTCATAAAAAACGTCTTGATAATCTCTCAGCCGCCAAAGAAAACGAAATGCTTGTTGAAATGGAACTGCAGCGCATCGAAAGTCAGCTGCAGATGGTGCGCGAAGGTATCGCTCTCGACAGCAGCCCCGAAGCCTTCAGCGCCAACATCGATCATATCAACAACACTCTCGGCGAGACCCAGAACTGGATCAACACCCATACAGACTTTCTGCGCAAACTCAGCGGGCCGCCGATCGATGAACCGGTCTTCGAAAGCGACAGCGAGCCTGTTATTCCCCCGCCGACAAGAGAAACTGAGTAAAGGAAAAACATCATGGCAAGTTACCCCAAATGGGCCAGCGAAATGTCCGAAATTTTCAAAAGCGGTTCAATCAGCCAGTTTTTGCTCTACGGAAACATTGACGACTGGGTAACTTACGCCGGTGAGGGCAATCAGGCTCTTCAATGCCTTTCGCTAAAAGACTTTCTCACGCGCATCATGTTTGCGCCATTTGAAGTTGTTCTGACCTATGACCGCGGGCACGGGATCAGAGCCAGCAAGGGCGGCGAACTTTTTTTCAATTTTCTCAAAGCCTACGACAGTTTTCACCGCACAGGTTTCGCTACCAGCGCCGGTGGTGATATAACTGCCGATTCGGCCAATTCACTGCCCAAAGAGCCTAAAAAGGCGCTGGCACTGATCGACCGCTTTATCAGACATGGCCTGGTGCGCATGACCTCTGACAAAAGTGGCAAGGCGGTCGCGAACCCGATGCGTATCGCCGTCATTATCGACTACGCGCAGTATCTGCTGCCGCGGGCCGAAATCGCCTATACCAGCGCCGAATCGGTCGAAACTCTGATTCGCGTGCTCGACTGGGCGTCTGACCCGAATATCAACAGTGCCTATGTCAGCACCTGTCTGATTGCCGAAAATCTGAATGATGTAAACCGGCAGCTGGTCGAAAACCCGCGTTCGGCAAAAATTCAGATCAGCCTGCCCGATTCAGAGACAGTTCTGAATTTTGTGCAGGCAATAACCTCTTCGATTGCCGACTTTGCCACAATCTGTGACGTCGACCGCGCCTCGCTTGCCCAGAAACTTGAAGGGCTTTCGTGCATCGACGTGCAGAATCTCATCGAGCGGGCGATCAAAAACAACCGCCGCATCAGCATGGAATACCTGCGCGAAGTTAAAAAAGAAATGATCGAAAAGTCGGCCGGTGGCCGCATAGTGTTCGTCGAATCAACGCGCAGCCTCGAAGATGTGGCCGGTCACAAAGAAGCCAAAGCCTGGCTGCGCCAGGATGCCTCATTGATGAAACGCGGCAAGATCAAAGCCCTGCCAATGGGGTATCTGATCACAGGGCGCATTGGCACTGGTAAAACCTATCTGGTCGAATGCTTTGCCGGCGAGGCCGGGGTTCCCTGCGTCGAACTCAAAAATTTCCGCGATAAATGGGTCGGTGCAACCGAAGGTAACCTCGAAGCAATTTTTAAAATTCTGCACGCTATGGGCCAGGTCATCGTTTTTATCGACGAAGCCGATCAGGTCGCCGGCAAACGCGACGGCAACTCAGGCGACTCGGGTGTTTCCGGGAGAATCTATGCAATGCTGGCCAGAGAAATGGCTGATACCCGCAATCGCGGCCGCATTTTCTGGATATTTGCGACATCGCGCCCCGATCTGCTCGAAGTAGACCTTAAACGTGTCGGGCGTCTCGATGTGCACATGCCTCTGTTTGCTCCGCAGACTCTCGAAGACAAGCAGGCACTCTTCAAATCGCTGGCCCGTAAAAATAAAGTCAAGCTTGAAGATGGCGATATCCCGGAATTCCCGGATACGCTCGACATTGGCGGCAACGAGATGGAAGGCATTCTGATCATGGCTTCGCGCATGTTTGAACTGCAGGAAGAAGACGCACCCGACCGCAAACCCGTCGGGCATTTTATCAGCGAAGCGATGAAGTCATACAGGCCGATGGCCCATTCGGCGCGCCTCGAGTATATGGATCTGGCAGCGGTGGTTGAATGCACCGATCAGAGATTTTTGCCCGAAAAATTCTCAAAGCTTGAAACAGACGATATAAAAAGACGCATGGATGAGCTGAAGCTCGAGATGAGCGAATAATTCAGGCAACGAATTCGCGCTGGGCGCAAAGATATTTGATCAGACGCAGCACAGTACCTGAACCCGGAGTTGAGGTCAGTTCGTAGCTGTCAGAAAATATGCTGATCAGGCCGAGCCCGCGGCCGCGGGTTGAATTCAGGCAACGCAGATTCGCCGGGATTTTTACGCATGAGGTATCGAACCCGCAGCCTGTATCTCTGACACAGACTTCGAGCCTGTCTTTAAAAATCAGAAACTCGACTTCGAGTTCTGCCGCGCCTGCCATTCTGCTGCCATGCTCGACCGCATTTGCATAGGCCTCATCGACAATCATGGCGAGTTCAAATACCTGGTCTTCGTCAAAGCCCATACGGCGGGCAATTATCTCGGTGTTGTCTCTGATCGCTCTCAAATAGCAGGGGTTTTTGAATCTGAAAAACACCTGTTCAGGGAACTTTCGTTTTTTCATTCTTGCTTGCCTCAATAATAAGCATAATCTTTTCTATTCTTTTCGCAAGCATCTTGTACATCAGCATCAGAGGCAGTTTTTACTGACATCTGCATTAAGATAAGGCTTTTATTCAAATTTCAGAAAGTCACCGCACGAAAAATAGCGGCGTGCTTTGCATTTATGACAGGCTTTATGGTACAAATCTGTCATGTTGAAAAATTACCTTTACCTGACAGCGTTTTTGCTTCTGTCTGCCGGTCAGATTTTTGCTGATCCGCAGAAGTTTCCATCATGGATGGAAGAGGTGGAATTGCGAAAACCTGCGGCACAAAATAGCTTCAACGAACCGACCGCACCCATCGATCCGGCCACCGGCCAGCCTTCAACAAATTCAAAGGGCCCGGGCGCCGCGTTTGGCAAGCCCAAACTGCCAGATTTCAGCAAATTACGCGAAAAAGCGATCAAAGCTGAATTCGAAAAACGCGCCGCTGCAGAGGGCGAACTCGAAAATTCATATTCAGCCTCGGTTAAGAACATCGACCAGCTGAAAAGTGAAAAAAGCCGGCTCGAAACTCTTCTCGCAGCTGGCCCAGGCGACAACGAAAGGCAGCAGCTGCTTGCCGGCATCGGCGGTCTGGCGCAAAAAATAGCGCTCAGCGAAGAGCTGATAAAACTGCTAAGCCAGAGTGGCGACCCAAACGCGAAAATCCCGGTTGCCAGCCTCTCTTCAGCGCAGTTTGACCGCGCCATCGAAATCAAAAAACTGCTGTTTCCAGGCAGTCACAAGGCGGCACCCCTGCCGTTTAAAGCCCCGACAAAAGCAACCAAAGCCGTAGAATCTGAGCCACAGGCGGTCGATCATGACCGCGAACCAACTGAAGAAGAATTGATCAAGGCCAGGCAATATAAACCGGGCCGGATCAAGTCGTTTTACAAGGAAATGAAACAAGCCGAGCAACAGAAACAGGAGAAAGACGAAGAATGAGCGGTCACAATATCGGAATCGTTGGCGCAACCGGGGCCGTAGGCCTTAAAATTCTCAAAGTTCTCGATGAACGCCTTAAAGAAATCAAGAGCATCAGACTTTTTGCCTCAGAACGCAGTGCCGGTCAGAAGATCACGTTTCGCGGCCGCGATATCATCGTCGAAGACCTGGCAAACAGCAACTTTAAAGGGCTCGATGTCGTATTTTTCTCTGCCGGCACCGAAGTAAGCGTTAAATACTGCCCCAAAGCAGTCGAAGCCGGGGCCGTTGTCATCGACAACACCAACGCCCACCGCATGAACCCAGATGTTCCATTGATCGTGCCAGAAGCAAATTTTCATGCACTGAAAAATCACAAAGGCCTGATCGCAAACCCGAACTGCTCTACTATTCAGATGATCGTCGCTCTGGCGCCGATTCACCGCATTAACCCGATCAGACGCATTGTCGTCGCTACTTATCAGTCGGTTTCGGGCACCGGTCTCGAAGCGATCGATATTCTCAAACGACAGAGCGAAGCCATGCTCGCCGGCAAAGAAGTTCCGACCGGCGTTTATCCGCACCCCATCGCTTTCAACCTGATTCCTCAGATTGACGTGCTGCTGGATTCAGGCCTGTATCGAGAAGAAGAAAAAATGGTGCGCGAAACCTGCAAAATTCTTGAATCTGACATCAGAGTCTGCCCGACCACAGTGCGGGTGCCGGTCATGTATTGTCACAGCGAGGCGGTTAACATTGAACTCACCCGCCCGATGCAGCTTGCCGAAGTAAGAGACATTCTCAGCAAGGCTGAAGACGTGGTTCTTGTCGACGACCCGGCAAAGTCGGTTTACCCGACTCCGCTTGCCTGTGAAGATAAAGACGAGGTTTTCGTCGGCCGCCTGCGCGTCGACCCCTCGGTAGACAACGGTTTCAACATGTGGATCGTCGCCGATAATCTTCGCCGCGGAGCCGCCACCAATGCCGTAAAAATTTACACCGAAATGGCAAAGCATGGCCTTCTGTAAACGGCAAAAAAGCCTGGCGTCAGTCATTCTGCTGGCGCTGCTTCTGATTGCTCTGGCGGTTTTACCGGCCAGAGCACAGTATGCCGTTCTTAAGGGCGATGAGCCTAGAATCAGAGCGATTCTTTACACAAAAGAGAACCCGCGCGCCCTGATTTATCACAATTCGCAGCGGTTTCACGCTCTGCCTCAGACAAGACTCGATGACGAATGGTATGTCGATGAAATCAGGCGTGAAAGCGTTTTATTCAAGCGCACTTCGACGCGCAGCTTTGCCGAGATATATCTAAATGCCCCACAAAAAGCGAAGTTTCACAAGGACTGGTCTTTTTACGGACACCCGATCGCGCTCTGGGAAGCAATCGAACTTCTCGCCCACGGCTTCGGCTACCAGGCCATCATGCATTTTCAGGCCGGCGGCGCGGTTGTTCCGGGCAATCATGGCGACACAGTCCAGAAACTGCTGAAAAAAATTCTGCCACCCCATCATCGTTTTGCCTTTGCCGGGCCGATCCTGATGGTGCTGCCGGTTCAACCATCCGGAGAAGAATGGACCGAAGTGCTCGAACGCATGAAGCTTTGCGTGCCAGAGCGCCTGTCGCTGCGCTACCCCGGCCTTAACAAACCAGGGATAATTATCTCGCGTGGTGACGACATTCAGTTCATTCTGCGCAAAATTTCACTCGGCGGCAAAGTGCCGATCCAGTTCCCGCGCGATCTGCACTTTCCGGTTTACGCTTCGTTCCGCCATATTCCGTTCGCACAGATGCTGGTTAAGATTCTCTATCTGAACCAGTGCATTCTCATCGAGCGCGAAGAAGGCCTCGAAGTCACGCCATGGCCGCGGCAGATCCTGCAACGCCGGCCTTACGCTGACTTTCCGCTCATCAAGGCCCTGCCTTCAGAACCACAGGAAGGCTCAGGCCCGATGCCGCCACCGCTGGCACGCGAACACCTGCTCAACCACCCGGTTGTGCAACAGAAGCCGGGGGATTAAGCCATGTCTGAAAAAACTCTCTCGATTCAGAAATGCTCGTCTTACGAACAGACAGCGGTAAAAGAGGCGATCATCAAACTTCTTGAGCCGCTTGGCGGTATCACTGCCTTCGTCAGATCAGGCAATAAAGTGCTGATCAAGCCGAATATGCTGACCTGCAAAGAACCTGAACGGGCCGCAACCACCCACCCTGCCGTCATCGAGGCGGTGGCCCGCCTCTGCCACGAGGCCGGCGCAACCGTCTTTATCGGCGACAGTCCACCGGCAGTATTTGGACGCACCGAAGAATTCTGGGAAAAAACCGGTTTCGCCGCTGCGGCCCGCAACAGTGGCTCGCAGCTGACCAGTTTTGAGACTGACGCGAAAGTACCGGTTAAATTCTTTTCAAACGGCCGCGAAATCACCGTTCACCTGGTCAAAACGCTTTTTCTTGCAGATGTGGTCATCAATCTGTCAAAAATGAAAACCCACAATCTGACCCGCATCACCGGCGCGGTTAAAAATCTTTTCGGGTTGATTCCCGGCCTGTCAAAAGCACAGTGGCACAAGGTCTTTCCGCGGGTTGAAGAATTTTCTGATTTCATCGCCGATCTCGGCCATCAGATTCCGGTAAATCTTAACATCATGGATGGCATCGAGGGCATGGATGGCCAGGGCCCGGCCGGGGGCCGGGTAGTCAAAAGCGAAATACTGCTGGCCGCAACGTCGCCGGTAACCGTCGATCTCGGTTTCTGCCGGCTGGTCGGGCTCGACCCGACAACGGTGCCGACGCTGCGACGCTGCGCTCAGCTCAACTGGGGCCCGAAAACTATCGAAGAGATAGAATTTGTCGGTTGCCCGCCCGAAGCGGCAGTCGTAAAAGATTACCAGGTGCCCGGAACCCCGCCAATCTCGCTGATACCCGACTTTATCATCAATTTTATGCGGCGGTTTCTCTGGGCCGGCCCGGTTCTTCTGCCTGACACCTGCATCAAATGCGGGCGATGTCAGAAGATTTGCCCCGCCGATGCCATAACCATTGCGGCGACCGGCGCCGAATTCGACCGCCAGAAATGTATTTCGTGCTTCTGCTGTATGGAAGTCTGCCCGGTCGAAGCCATCGAAATGAAATCAAGCCCGCTGCTCTCACTGGGCTTAAGAATGCGCGGGCTTAAACGCCGCCTGCGAAAACGAAAATGACCAGCTTCAAGAACCTGTTCAACCGCCTGCAGGTGTTTCTGCTCGACCTTCTGGCGCGCAAATGCGCCGCCATGAGCAGCAGCCGCAAAAAGCGTCTGGCCCGCATCATCGCTGCAATTGCAAAACCGCTGCCCTGGGTACGCTTCAATCAGGTTGTCGAACGCCTCGAAGAACACCTCGAAATCAACCGGACGACAGCCGAAAAGCTTGCAGATCAGGTATTCGAAAGCTTTCTTCTCAACGCGTTCGAGATGGCCGGCCTTAAATTCTTCAGCAACGAAGAACTTAAGGCAAAAATAAGGGTCGAAGGGCTCGAAAATCTTGAAACTGCACTCGCTCTGAACAAAGGCGCAATAATTGTTTCCGGGCACTTTGGGCTGTGGGAACTGGTGCCGCCCTGGCTGGCAATCAATGGCTTCAAGGTCACCACCGTGGTTCGCCGGCAGAACAACCCCTACGTCGATGCCTGGTTCGAAGAAATGCGCGGCCGGCATGGAGCAAAAACCACCGACTCCGGTTATGGCATTCGTGAAATACTGAAATCGCTGCGTCAGGGCAATATTCTGGCACTGATGATCGATCAGGATAACGGCAAACAGGGCATATTTGTCAGATTTTTCAGACGCTGGGCCTCGGCACCGACCGGGCCGGCGCAGATATCGCTTAAAACCGGCGCACCCATTGTTCCGCTGGCCTGTTTCCCTGACTTTGGCGGCAGACATCTGATCAAAATCTGGCAGCCGATTTATCCAGGGCAGTACAGCAACGATATTCGCGGTCAACAGCAATTAACCAGCGACTTCACTGCCCGACTTGAAGAAATCATCAGGCAGCAGCCGCAAAACTGGTTCTGGCTGCACCGACGCTGGAAAACTCAGCCTGTCGACGCTCCCGAAAACGAGTGGGCAAAACTTATTTTGACTTCTGAGACAGATGCAGGCGATAATAACAACAGGAACTGACATGGGCAAACTTTATCTGAAAACGTATCAGTGGGTTTTGCGGGCGGTGGTAGAACTGCTCGACCTGTTTCCGCCCCGTCGCATCGACAAAAATGAATTCGCTCTGCGCAAAGGTACGTTACCAGAAGATTTCAAAGCCCCAGACGAAGGTACAATATGGGTTCACGGCGCTTCGCTCGGCGAAGTGATCACTCTGCGCCCCTTTCTTAAAGAACTGGCCAGTATCTATGGCCGGCAAAGACTTGTCTGCACCGCAACCACCATGGATGGCCTCAGACAGCTGCAGAAAGACGAAATCTGCGGTTTTGCCACACTGCTGCCCATTGAGCTGCCCGCCTTCACTGTTCCTTTTATTGAACGGGTCAGACCCAGGGTCATGCTGATCAGCGAAACCGAAATATGGCCGCTGCTGCTCGACACCCTTGCCCGAAAGGGCGTTCCTTACGGCATTATCAATGGGCGCATCAACGAAAAAAGCGTGCGCATGATGCGACTGGCCTGGCCGATTTTTGAATCGGCGGTTAGCGGCATGGCGTTCGCTTTTCCGCAGGAAAAACAGTATCAGCGACGTTTCAAGATTCTCGGTGTCAAAGAAGAACGCCAGCAGCAGCTTGGCTGCTTTAAATACGATATTGCAGAATCGATGCCTGACACTGTTGCCCTGCGCCGACAATACGGTATCGATGATAACCGTCGACTTATCTGCTTTGGCAGCACCCACCCCGGCGAAGAAGGCCTGATCCTGGATGCCCTCGATCCTTTGTGGGACAAGCTCGATGCAACCATTATCATTGCCCCCAGGCATGTTAAAAGGGTTCACGAAGTTGAAGAGCTGCTGCGGGCAAGAAATATAGAATTTATCAAGGTTTCTGAAGGCGCTTCGAGTTCAGCCAGAGTGATTCTGGTAGATACGATGGGCGAGCTGCGCAACTTTTATGCGATTTCTTCGCTCGTGTTTGTCGGCGGCAGTCTGATCAAACGCGGCGGGCACAACCTGATGGAACCGGCTGCCTATGCCCGGCCGACTCTTACCGGCCCGCATACCTTCAATTTCCGCTACGAAATGATGGCTCTCAATCGTGCCCGGGCCGTTAAAACGGTTAAAGACTCAGAAGAACTGCGCCAGACACTTACTCTGTGGCTGCAGCAGCCTGCTGAATTTTCCGAAATGGGTGCGCGCGCCAGACAGGTGCTCGAATCGATGGCAGGGGCCTGCCACCGCACTGTCAGCAGTCTGCAGCAACTTGGTTATCTGCCCCATGTCTGATTGCGAAATAGTTCTGCGCCTGAATGCGATGGGCGACGTTCTTCTGACGGTTCCGACGCTGCGAGCCATGACAGTGCGCGGCATCGAAACACATCTGGTCATAAACAGCCGCTGGCAGCAGCTCGCCAGTTTTCTGCCGGCCAAAGTTCATCTATTCTCCGGCACCGGCAGTCTGATCAGGCTGGCGCGCGAACTTAAATCACTGAATCCCGGATCGGTTTTCGATCTGCAGGGCAAACTCGCAACCATAGCTCTACGCAATCTCATCAATGCCCCGATTACCCGCAGTTACCAGAAACGCACGATTGGCGAGCAGTTCATGGCCCTGCGCCGGCAGTATCCTTTGAGGCTCTATGACCAGAGGCCTGTCTGGCAGAAGTATGCCGAAACCTGCGGTGTCGAAATCACGACGCCCGACCCTTCGCTGATTCTGACTGATGAATACCTGCTTGAATGCGAGAAAGTGGTTGAAGCGGCAGGTTTGCAGAAGAAGCACTATATTCTGATTCACCCCGAGGCCTCAAAGCCCGGAAAAGAATTGCCACAGGCTATAATTGAGCACCTGCAGAAAGATTCGCCACTACCGACAGCTTTGATCGGCACAGCGAAATCGACTGTTACGGTTTCCGGGCCGCATCTCGACCTGCGCAACCGCTTCGAGCTCTATCATCTGCCCGGCGTTATCAGACATGCCGCCGCCGTTATCTCATCTGATTCCGGCCCGATGCATCTTGCCCGCAGCGTTGACACACCGCTCGCCGCGATTTTCATGCAGACCTGCCCGTCGCTCGGTTTTGCGCCGGTACCGGGTAATAATGTTCTGGTGCTCTCGAAGAACCTGCCGTGCAAACCCTGCAGTCTGCATGGTCAGAACGACAGCTGCCCCGAAGGGCACTTCGCCTGCCGTGATCTCGACCCCGAACAGACGACCGGGCAGATTTACACCTTTCTGCAGAAATTTTTATGAAAATTATTGTCATTGGCCTGAACTGGCTGGGTGATATCGTCATGTCGCTGCCGGCCCTTATTGCCGCCGCACAGGCCGGCGAAACCCACGTCGTGACCAGACCGCACCTTGCCGAAGTCTACAGTCTTTTCGAACTGCCGCTGCATATCCACGCAATACACACCAATGCCTGGCCTCACGAGGTTTACAAGCAACTTCGCCCCCTGCGCCGTCTTGGTGCAGAGCAAACGATTGTATTACCTGACTCGTTGCGGGCCGCGATGCTGGCAAAAGTCTGCGGTACTGCCGGCAGTACCGGCTATGCCGCGCAATGGCGCAGTCTGTTTCTCGGTCGCGCGGTTGCCAAGCCTGCTGATTTCACGAAAATGCACGAAGCCGACCTGCACTATGGCCTTTGCCGTGAAGCCGGTCTGTGCAACGAGCCGACCCGACCGACATTGAAAAAGTATGGCTGCCCTGACGCTGAATTTAAAGCTCTTGCAACCAAACTCGATCTGCCGTCAAAGTATCTGGTCATGGCCCCTGGAGCGGCATTTGGTGCTGCCAAGCGCTGGCCGCCCGAACGTTTTGCCGCCCTTGCCGATCTGGTTGCCGCCAATATGCAGCTGCCGATCGTCATTACCGCCAGTGCTTCCGAACAATCCATTGTCGACGAAATCTGCCGCAATTCAAAGGCTTTTCTTATCAGCGCAGCAGGCCGCACCAGTCTGCGAGAGCTAGCCTGTCTGCTCAGCCGTGCCGAAGCTCTGGTTGCCAATGACTCAGGCACGATGCATCTGGCGGCTCTGTATCAAACGCCAACGGTGGTTCCGGTCGGGCCGACCGACATGGTCAGAACCGGCCCGCTCAACCCTAACTTTGCTGCGGTTACTGCTTCTGGCGTCTGCCCGATTGCCCCGTGCCGGCAGCGAACCTGCCCGCGGCACGACCACGCCTGCATGCTGGCAATTCCGCCCGAAGCCGTTTATGCAGAGCTCACCCGCCTGACCGGGGGTTCAGATGCAGCCTGAGAGAATTATTGTCTCGCGTACCGACCGGGCCGGTGATTTCATTCTCGCCCTCCCGATATTCAGGGAACTGAAAAAGGCTTTTCCACAGAGCCGGCTCATTGCACATGTGCGCAGTTACACTGCCCCTCTGGCACGACTGGCCTGCGAAATCGATGAAATAATCCTCGATGACAGCTACCCGGCCGGGCTCTGGTGCTCGCCTCTGACAGAAGCTTTTCGCAAAGAACGCTTTGATCTGGCGGTAATCGTTCACCCGGCCGGCCGCAGTATTATTGCCGCCTGGCGGGCCGGGATCAGGCGCCGGGTCGGGCGGGCCTCAAACATTTTTCAGCTGTTTCTCAACGACCGGCGGGTGCAAAAGCGTTCACGCAACGAAAAACACGAGTTCGAATACAATCTCGACCTGCTGAGCGGCATTGTTCCGGCTGTAGATTTTTCGCCATGGGTGTTCAAGCTGCCTGAGCAACTGATTGCCGACGGGATGGCATTCCTCGCTCAGGCTGGTATGGCCGGTCGCAGGCCAGTGATCGTTCACCCCGGGCACGGCGGCTCGGCTCACAATATTTCGACTGCCATGTATGCGCAGGTAGTTGCCGGGCTGCTGCAAAACGATGTGCCGGTGCTCGTCAGTCTTGGCCCGGGCGAAGAAGCTCTGCGCCAGCAGTTTCCGGAACCGATTCAGGGCCGACTTGCTTTCGCCAGCGGCCTTTCAGACCTCGCGGCTCTCACCGCTGTATTTGCCGGCTGTTCGGCATTTTGTGGCGGCTCAACCGGCCCACTGCACCTCGCAGCTGCGCTGCAGCTTCCCTGCGCCGCGTTTTTCCCGCCAGTTGCGGCCATGACACCGAAGCGCTGGGGCCCGGTCGGCTGCAACAGCCTGATAATCAAACCAGAAATCGCCGACTGTGATGGCCGCTGTGCCAGTTGTGGCTCAACTGGCTGCATGAGCCGGCTGCAGGTTCAACCGGCAGTAACCTGGCTTACAGGAGAACGAAAAAAATGAATACACCTCTGATAATCAACGATTACATAACCATTCCAGCTGAACAGCTTGAAATCAGTGCGGTCAGATCGTCAGGCCCCGGCGGCCAGAACGTTAATAAGGTCGCCACCTGCATCGAGCTGCGCTTTCGCCCTGAATCATGCGGGCAACTGAGCATGCCGGTCGTGCAGCGGCTGCTGAAAATCGCCGGCAACCGCGTCGATTCAGAGAATACGATCATCATCACCAGTCAGCGTTACCGCGAGCAGTATCGCAATCTCGACGACGCCTGCCAGAAACTGCGCGAAATGATTCTCAAGGCACTCAAGCCACCCAAAGTCAGGCGTGCAACCCGGCCGACGAAAGCTTCGGTCGAAAACCGCATCAACCACAAAAAACAGACCAGTTTCAAAAAAAGCCAGCGCCAGAAACGCGACTGGGATGAATAGAAAAAACAGGCCCCGGCAAATCGCCGGGGCCTGTTTTTTACAACTGCTTAAAGCTTATTTTTTATTGGTCTGAGCTTTTTTGAGGGCCTGCAGGGCTTCGAGGGTTCTGGCGTCATCGGCGCCAAATTCGTTCTTGAAGTTCACGTATTTGATGTAGAGGCTGTTAACATCTTCGGCACCGGCGGCACTCTGCTGCCATTCAGCGGCGGCCCATTCGGCATTCTTCATTTCAACATTGAATTTGTAAGCCGGAACCAGTGTATCACCAGGCTCACAGTGAGTTGCGAAACCGGGGCGCAGCACCAGACCTTTGCCTTTGGCGATGCTGTTAACCGCTACTGCGCCTTCCATGACCGAAATCGAAGATTTCTTGCGTGAAGAAACGGCCACTTCGAATTCAGTGCCGCGAATGCCGGCGACGAGAGTCGGGGTTTCGATCCTGAATTCAGTACCGCGCTTGGTGAATTTATACCAGGTCTTGCCCTTGAAAACCTTGATGCTCATCGGCTGAACTTCGACGAGAGTTCTTTCTTTGATGCGCATGGTTGTACCATCAGCATAAACCAGCGACGCCTTAGACTCGCGCAAGGTTTCGAGCAGGTCGCCGGCATAAAGTTCGCACGACTGAGTAATAACATCGGTTTTGGTGCTGCCCACGCGGGTCAACTTGATCTGGCCGCTGAGAATCTCGAGTTTTGCGTCGAGCGCCACGAGTTTTACCGGCTCAGCCCAGGCAGAAGAGAAAGACAGCAGACAAAAAACGAAAAGGAAGCAAAGCACTGTACGATTCATGATATAAAGCCTCCTGCACCTTTGAAGGGTGGTCGAATTACTGAAGTTTCCTAAATTATAAGAATCACTTTAGAAGGTGTCAATGGCACAAAACCGCGGCAAAAAACACGGCATCAGGGCTTTCAGACCTGCGACACCTCGGTACCGGCACCGATATAATCGGCAAAAATTCTGATCAATTCGCGTTTGGCAACTTCGAGATTGTCGTTAACTATCGCATGCTTGTACTGATCGCGATAACTCAGTTCCTGGCGGGCATTTTCGAGGCGATGCTGCAGGGAATGTTCGCTGTCCATGTTGCGTTTGCGTATGCGGCTCTCAAGTTCTTCGAAAGTCGGCGGCAGAATAAAAATCATCACTGCCTCCGGGTATGAATCACGAATTTTCATCGCACCCTGAACGTCGATATTAAGAATCACATGCCGACCCGCATCGAGGTTATCAGTCAGAAAACGACGTGGCGTGCCATAGTAGTTACCGTGTACAAACGCCCACTCAGCGAATTCATCACGTTTGATAGAAGCTTCAAACTGATCTGGCGAGCAGAAATTATATTCCTGACCATCAGTTTCGCCTCCGCGTGGTGCGCGCGAAGTTGTAGAAATCGAATAAACCACTGCCGGAGCGAATTTTTCGACGATGGCATTGCACAACACGGTCTTTCCGACCCCGGAAGGCCCGGAAACAATGAACAGAAAACCCTTTCCGGCATTATGCTGAAGATTCATCCTGAATTGTCACTTTTTTTTGGCGATAAGAGAGCGGCCGGTCATGGCGGCAGGTTTTTCGATACCCATAAGTTCGAGAACGGTTGGAGCGATATCACAGAGTTTACCGGACGGGCGCAGTTCAACCGAAGATCTTGACAGCAGGCAGAAAGGCACCGGGTTGACAGTGTGCTCGGTAAAAGCTTCACCGGTCTCTTCATCGACCATCTGTTCGGCATTACCATGGTCAGCAGTGATCAGACAATCATATCCAAGCTCATAGGCAAGCGGAATAGCTTTGGCGAGAACGCAATCGACAGTGTTGACCGCTTTCATCGCGGCTTCCATGATGCCGGTGTGACCAACCATGTCGCAATTTGCGAAGTTGACCATAATAAACTGGTATTTTTCTGATTTGAGGCGCTCAACCAGAAATTCATTAACCTCAAAAGCCGACATTTCGGGTTTGAGATCGTAGGTTTTAACCTTCGGCGAAGGCACCATGTGGCGGTCTTCGAGTGGAAACGGCGGCTCATAACCACCATTGGTAAAATAAGTCACATGCGCGTATTTTTCGGTTTCAGCCAGACGCAGCTGCGCAAGACCTTTTCGCGAAAGCACTTCGCCGAGAACTTCATCGAGCCGCTGTGGCGGAAAAGCAATCGGGAAGGAGAATTCATCTGAATAATGGGTAAAACTTACGTAATCGACCTTCATTTCGCGGCGCTTGAATTCTTTGAATTCCGGGGCAGTGAAAACTCTGGTAATCTGCCGCATACGGTCGGCTCTGAAATTGAAGGCAAGAATCGCATCGCCATCGTCGATGGTGGCGACGGGGGTGCCGTTTTCTTCGATAACCACCGGCACAACGAATTCATCGGTCACGTTAACCTTATAGGAGGCTTCCATGGCGACTGCCGGATCTGAAGCACGATTACCGACGCCATGTACCATGGCCAGATACGCCTTTTCCACTCTTTCCCAGCGATTGTCGCGATCCATGACATAATAGCGGCCTGAAATACTGGCAATGCGGCCAACCCCTATCTTTTCGGTATGAGCAACCAGTTCGCGAATATAATGAACACCGCTGGTTGGCGATGTATCGCGGCCATCAGTGAAAGCATGCAGAAAAACTTTACTAAGACCGCGGTCTTTGGCGAGCTTGAGAATAGCGGCAATGTGATCGATATGGCTGTGAACGCCGCCATCAGAAACAAGGCCGTAAAGGTGCAGCGCCTTGCCTGAGGCTTTAACACGATCGATAACTTCTACCATAGCCTTGTTTTCAAAGAACGAACCATCTTCAATAGAGCGGTTGATGCGGGTGATATCCTGATAAACAACCCGGCCGGCACCAATATTGAGGTGACCGACTTCTGAGTTTCCCATTTGGCCGACAGGCAGACCAACATCAAGGCCTGAAGCGCCGAGGCGGGTAAATGGGCGTTCTGCAAAAAGCTTGTTGATGAATTCCGGGTTGGCAGCGTGAACCGCATTACCTTCGGTTTTTTCAGACAGGCCAAAGCCATCAAGAATGATCAGCAATACTCTTGGTTTTGATTCCATTTTAGCAACCTTGAAAACAAGTTAGGGAAATACCTTACGGGATTTGCGGATTATAACCACGCCGGACTGTTTCTGTCAAATCTTTGTGCTGAAGCGCTTTTCGCAGACCGGCAATTGACTTTAAGCATCGGCTCTGCTATTAGTCATGCTTATGATCATTGCCGGATTAGGAAACCCCGGGGCCGAATATGCCAACACCCGTCATAATGCCGGGTTCTGGGCTGCAGATGCAATTGCAGCCCGGTTGCGCGCGACTTTTTTGCCCTGGAAAAACCACTCGCTGGTCGGCGAACTGACTCTGCATGGTCAGGCCCATCTGCTCATCAAGCCCCAGACTTACATGAACCTTTCAGGCGAAGCCATTGCAGCGCTGATGCTCGAAAATAATATTGCCCCGGCCGACCTGCTGGTAATTGTCGACGACATCAATCTGCCGACCGGACGCATAAGAATAAGGGCGTCTGGAAGTGACGGCGGGCACAACGGCCTGAAATCGATCATCAATCATATCGGCAAAAATTTCTGGCGACTGCGTATTGGTGTTGGGCAACCGATGGGCGAAGGGCAGACCCCTCATGACAATCTGGTTTCGCATGTTCTCGGCTCTGTGTCGCCTGCTGAACTTGAAATTTTTCACAAGGTTCTGCATGAAATGCCGGATATAGCGGCAATGTGGTTGCTTGGCATGGGCAACAAAGCCATGACAAAGTATAACGGCATTGACTTCACCGCCCCTGAAGAATAGTGATTTTTTATTGTTTTTGCGCTATTGCATTATAATTGCAGCTGCTTTATAATGGCCCTGATTTGTAACTGATGAGGTTGCTGATGCAAGATGTCACCAATTTAACAAGAACTCAGCTTGACGCGCTCAGAGAAATCGGGAATATCGGGTCAGGAAATGCTGCCAGCGCGCTGGCGCAGTTTCTCAACCGCAAAATCGATATGGCGGTACCGAGTGCATCAATAATGGACTTCAAAGCCATTCCAGCCATCATTGGCGGTCCGGATAAGACCGTCATGGGCATTTTTCTGAAGGTCATGGGCGAAATTTCGGGCCGCTTTCTGCTGCTGATACCCGAAAAAACTTCTCTCAAACTCCTTCACACTCTCATTCCCGGGTGCGAAATAGACACCCCGCTGAAAATGGGCGAACTCGAAAGTTCGTGCATGCGCGAAGTCGGCAATATCCTGGCAGGTGCCTTTCTCAACGCCCTGTCAGTTATCACCCAGACTCCCATGCTGAATTCGCTGCCATCGATGACCTTCGATATGGCCGGTGCCATGATCGATTCAATCGTGGCTGATATGACAGCAATCAGCGACAAGGTACTGATGATAGAAACTTCATTTATCGAAAGTGAAGAGGATCTGCGGATTCACATTTTCCTGCTTCCTGACCCCGCTTCACTGCAACTCTTACTCAAGAAAATCGGAGTCGTCTAAAAGCATGTCCGCAGTTATCCCCGTCGGAATGGCCGAACTGAAAATCGCCAGAAGCCCTGAGCAGCTGGTGGTATATGGCATCGGGTCGTGTGTAATCGTTTCTCTTTATGACCCAAAATCAAAATCAGGCGGTCTCGCCCATGTAATGTTGCCAGATTCAACCGGTATTGACCCGAAGGTCATCAACCCGGTCAAATTTGCCGATACTGCTGTTCCCGCCCTTTACGAGACACTTACCGGTTCCGGCGCTTTTAAAAGTTCTCTGGTAGCCAAAATAGTTGGTGGCTCAGAAATGTTCCCGCCAACTGAAGATTTCGAAAACAATATCGGCCGCGACAATACCGAGGCCGTAAAAAAAGCCCTGAAAAAACTCAACCTGCCCCTGATCGCCGAAGATACCGGTGGTCGACGCGGGCGATCAATCGAGTTTGACCTTGAAAGCGGCATTATCAGGCTTTCAATTCTGGGCGAAGAACTCCGGGAGATCTGATGTCACGACTTTCAATGTTGATGGGCTTATTCATGGCTGTGACCGTAACCGGCATTGTCATGATACTCGCCATCATGGGAAAAGTCGCCACCGGCACCATCATCTATCGCGGCATTCTGGTTTTCTTCATGTTCGGAGTTCTCGGAGCAGTATTTGGCAGCTTTCTCGAAGTCGTGCTGATGCCGATTACCACCGAAAAAGAAACGGAAAAACTGAAAAGTGAACTTTTACTTGAAGACGCACAGCTGCAAAAAGAACTGGGCGACCTTCTCGATGAAGACAAAAGCTTGAAAAACACCTTTGGCACCCCTACCGATGAGTCGTGGCCGGGCAATGCCAGTGATGGCAACAGTTCGGCTGCAGTCTCATAAGGCGGCCAGTCACGGAGGGATGATGTGAATAAAGAACTTCTGGTAGGAAAAGAAACTCAGGAAATTACTGATCCCAAGCTGAAGGCCCGCCTTCAGGACGAGGAAGATCAGAAACTCTGGGAACAATACCGCACCACCCACGATCAGCGCATCAAAGATGCTCTGATCATGAAATACGCCTCTTTTGTCAAGTATGTTGCCGGCCGCATTGCCGTCAACCTGCCAAGTAACGTCGAATTTGACGATCTCGTCAGCTACGGTATCCTTGGCCTGATCGACGCTATCGACAAATACGATTCTGAGCGCAACGTCAAGTTCAAAACCTACGCCAAAACCCGTATTCGCGGCGCGATTTTCGACGAACTGCGTATTCTCGACTGGACACCCAGATCGATCCGCCAGAAAGCCCGCAAGCTCGAAAAGGCTTACGCCAAGCTTGAAGGCAAACTTGGCCGCGACGCCAAAGACGAAGAAATCGCCGAGTATCTCAATATCGATATTTCTGAGCTGCACAAGCTTTTTGACGAAACCAAAAAATCTCTGCTGCTCTCTCTCGATGAAATTTTTTATGATGATGACGAAGGTTCATCGAGATTCGACTTCGTCGAAGACGAAAAAAGCGACAATCCTCAGAGCAAAATCGAAGAAGCCGAAGCGAAAAAGATTCTTGCCGACGCCATCTCCAAGCTTTCTGACCGGGAACGCATGGTCATCACCCTTTACTACTATGAAGAACTGACCTCAAAAGAAATCGGTAAAATTCTCGGCGTTTCTGATTCACGCGTATCGCAGCTGCATACCAAAGCTATTCTGCGCCTGCGCGGTCGCCTCAGCCGCATCAAAGATGCCCTGATGCAGACCTGATTCTCAGAGAGCTGACACTAACAGTCTTTTGCACAGCTCACAAAACAGCCCAAAAGAAAAGGCTGCCGGATAAACCGGCAGCCTTTTTGTTTGCCTGGCCCCTATTTTTCAGGCCTTTTCCGTATCTTCTTCGTCGAGTTCAATCACCACGTTGCCTTCAGAATGTTCCTGGGCGCCTTCGATCTTGAACTGTTTGATCAGTTCGCGCAGTTCTTCTGATTTAGCAGCCAGCTGACTGAACTTTTCATCATTTTTTAACGAGCCCAGACGGGTCGAAATATCGTCAGAAAGGGACTTTGCCTTCGCAAGGGTGGTTCTGAACTTTTTGAGCAGGTCGTTCAGGGCAGTTGCAAGTTCTTTGAGGTTGTCGCTGCGGCGCAGACTCACTTCAAAGGTCAGATCGCCTTCGGTAATACGCTGAATACTTTTTTCGAGTTTATAGGCCGGGCCAGCGGTCTGATGCGAATACATGACGCTGACAATGAACACGATAATGACGTTAACAAAAATCAGCACCATCAGTCTGGGCCAGAACTCAGTGACAAAGTGCTGCAGTGTCGCAGTCAGACTCCTGGCCTCTACAAGGGTAGTGCTGGTTGAAACGAAGTAAGAACCCAGCACATAGATGTTGCAGGCGGTAATAACAGCCACCAGAAAAGCAAGCAGCAGAATAGTACCGGCAAAGCGGCTCTGCATGTCTTTCGAAATAAAATAATTCTTTCGCTGACTCAAATTAAACCCTCCTGTAGAGGCGAATAGATAACCGCTAATCATCTTACTCAACCACTGTTTTTTTGTCAACGCGAATTCTGGCGGCAGGCGCAAGAATTACACCCCGGCGCTACAAAATCATGCATAATGGTGCGATTCATGACTCACGGTGGTAGAATGGTGCAGGCCGTCCGGTTTTAACAAACTGTCTGACCACGCAAATCTATTTCGGAGGCACAATAAATGCTTTTGAGATCTTCTGGAAAAGCGGCTGCACTGTTTGTGCTGCTGGCCATTTTTTCTGCCAGTCTGCAGGCATTCGGGCCAACCATCACCCAGAATGGCACCTGGCAGTCGATAAGCTCGTTTCAGGTAATTCAGGCCCGCATAAATGACCAGAATGAACAGGTCTGTCTGCCCCGCATCATGTTCAAAGACGAAGTCGATCAGAATCTTCTCAAAGAACAGATCAAAAAAGGTATCCCCAGCCAGGAAGCGATTTTTCACCTTTACCACGACGGTCTCGGTTCGCCCAAAAAGCAGGGCGGCATGTATTACGCCTCTGACGTTTTCCTCAAAGACATGAAGGTCACCTACACCGGCTTTCTGCGCAAGCTCGGCTATGATTTCAAGGTAAGCAGCACCCCCGCATTCGAAGATAAGGAATTCATCCGTGATGTACTCTACAGTCGCCACATCAACACTGCCATGACTGCCCAGCAGGAAGCAGATAAAAAGAATGGCGGAAAATCAGGCGAAAAGCCTGCAGCCACACCAAACAAGTCAACGATGCGCGTCACGACAATATTTGACGTGCTGCCGGCTGGCGTTATTCCGCCGAGAATCAGAGCCCAGCAGGAGGAAATCGCCCGCCGCGTCAACGCCCTCAAAGGGCGCCCCTACGAAACCGAGATAGTTCAGATCGACCCGCTGCGCTGGGCTGCCGGGCGCATGGGCCTGATCCGTGAAGATGGCACTATCAGTGGCGCCAACGTCGAAGGTCAGAAACCTGAGCTTATGATCAGAGTGCCTGCGGTTGCCGGCTGGCTCAATGCCGACATGATCAAAGAGCTGAATAGTCAGCCATGCGAATTTGTGCTGCAGCGAAACGGCATGGGACTGGAAGTTGTCGACAACGGCCGTTACCTGTTGCGCGACATTTATTTCAACAACCTCAAACTCAGCTGGGAAGAGTGGCTGCAGAAACACAGTCAGACATGCCCTGAATTTGCTGAAAAGCCCGAATACGCCACCGGAACCATACCCCTTGAAGTAAAGCTGATTTCGGGCAAATGGGAAGCCATGAAGGCGCCGGTTCTCTGCGAAATAATCTTTGCCAGATCCACGCCTCTTAATGGCCAGCGTGAGCTTTTTCGGGTATTTCCCCCTGACCCCCGCCCCAAAGATTTTGCCGCTTTCGCCACAAAATTCAACGGCATTTTCAAGGGCCGCGACGCCGACATTTCGATGCTGGTATGCCCAGATGGCAGGCCATATCACGAGATTGGCCAGAAGCGCGCCCGCCGCATCTATTTCCCGAGCGAGAAAAATACTCTAGATATGCTGCAGAACGCGGTCATGACCGGACAACTCAAGTAATTTGACGTCGCCGCAACTGATGCGGTAGCTTGTCTGATGAAAATTTATCTGAATGGAGAGATTGAATGAACAACGCAGTCTACAAAATCGATATACCCGCCAATGAACCGATTCTTGGCTACCTGAAGGGCTCAAAAGAAGAAAAGGCCCTCGCCGCTGAACTGCAGCGCCAGTCAGAAACCGTAATCGAAATTCCGCTCATTATCGATGGCAAAGAAGTTAAAACCGGCAAAATCGGCGAATTCAGAATGCCATGCGACCATAAACACGTTCTTGCCCGTTATCACATGGCCGGCGAAAAAGAAGTAAAAATGGCCATCGACGCAGCCTGTAAAGCCCAGCAGACCTGGTGCAACGTTCCCTGGCAGGACCGCGCCGCCGTAGCGCTCAAAATCGCCCGCCTGATCGCTGATAAATACCGCGCCGTTATTAACGCTGCCACCATGCTCGGTCAGGGCAAAAACATCTTCCAGGCCGAAATCGATTCAGCCTGCGAAACCATCGACTTTCTGCGCTTCAATGCCAGCTTCATGTCGCAGATTTATTCTGAACAGCCGGTCTCTGATGCAACCCAGATGAACCGCCTCGAATACCGCGCCCTCGAAGGTTTTGTTTTTGCGGTTTCGCCGTTCAACTTCACCGCCATCGCCTCAAACCTCAGCATGTCACCCGCGATCATGGGCAACGCCGTGGTCTGGAAACCGGCCACCACCGCTATTCTTTCGAACTACTACCTGATGCAGATATACAAAGAAGCCGGTCTGCCCGATGGCGTCATCAACTTTCTGCCCGGTCAGGGTTCGCTTATCGGCAATGTCGTGTTTGCTGACCCGCGCCTGGCAGGCATTCACTTCACTGGTTCAAGTTCGACCTTCAATTCACTCTGGCTCGAAGTTGCCAAAAATCTCGCCAATTACCGCTCTTACCCGAAAATCGTCGGCGAAACCGGCGGCAAGGACTTTATCGTTGTGCATGAATCAGCCGATATCGACACGGCTGCCACCGGTATCGTCAGAGGTTCCTTTGAATATCAGGGCCAGAAATGCTCGGCCTGCTCACGCGTCTACGCCCCCGCTTCAAAATGGCCAGCCATCAAAAACAAGATTCTCAACATGCTCAGTGAAATCAAAATGGGCGATGTCCGCGATTACAACAACTTCGTCAACGCCGTAATCGACGAGAAATCTTTCGACTCGATCATGGCCTACATTGAAAAGGCCAAAACCGATAAAGCGGCAAAAATTGTCGCCGGCGGCAAGGGCAGCAAAGAAAAAGGCTATTTCATCGAACCGACCGTCATCGAAACCACCGATCCGAACTTCGTCACCATGCGCGAAGAAATTTTTGGCCCGGTCGTCACCGTTTACGTCTATGAAGACGCTAAATTCGAAGAAGCCCTCAAACTCTGTGACGGCACTTCACCATATGCTCTCACCGGCGCCATCTTCGCCCGCGATCGCATGGCGATTCTGAAAGCTGCCGACATGCTGCGCTACGCAGCCGGCAACTTCTACATCAACGACAAGTGCACCGGTGCCGTGGTTGGCATGCAGCCCTTCGGCGGCGGCCGTGGTTCAGGCACCAACGACAAGGCCGGCGCCATGCTGAACCTGCTGCGCTGGACCTCACCCCGCGCCATCAAAGAAACTTACGTCGCTCCGACCAACTATCCGTATCCATACATGGATTGATCCACAGAATGCCACAGGGGCCCGGTTTTCCGGGCCCCTGTTTTTTTTATCGCGAATACTGGTATGTTTTTGTCAGGCGTAAGCGAGGTTCAGACCTTCTTCAATTGCTGCCCAAAGCGTTTCGACGCCTTCAAGGCCGACGGAAATTCTTACCAGACCCGGCGTAATACCACGTTTTAGACGATCCTCTTCGGGAACGCCTGAATGTGTCATCGAAGCCGGGTGCTGAAAATAGGTTATGGCGCTGCCAAGACTGACCGCCAGCTCAGCCGGTGTGGTGTAAGAAGCGAAATAGTCCATCAGACGGCGCCCAGGCTCAAACCCGTCTTTCAACTCAATGGCAATCATACCGCCGGCCAGCCGCATCTGCTTTTTTGCCAGCTCATAATGCTCGTGTGAAGGCAACCCGGGGTAGAAAACCAGCTGAACTCTCGGGTGCTTTTCGAGACGCTTTGCCAGCTCGAGCGCACTGGCGCACGCCCTTTCCATACGCAGGTGCAGCGTCTGCAACCCCTGTGAATTGAGCCAGG
>JAKQKW010000406.1 GCA_029560455.1 Candidatus Rifleibacteriota bacterium | reverse complement strand
TTCACAAACGGTGGGAACCGTACCCCAGACGTTTGTCTGCCCGGCGGCTGAATACGCGTCGGCGTGTTCACCCATATTGCTGGACGGTGTAATCGGATAAATCGCGATTACTTCATTGGTTTTGTGCGCAACTAGCGCGGTAGCTTCGTTCCCATCCATCATGGCGTATGTCTTTTTAGTCACGATAGCAACTCCTGCCTGATTGATATTTTTTCCGGGCTGAAATATCCGGAAGCTAAAGGCAAAGTGATATTAAGCCAAATCAGCAGACAAGTCAACTCTTGCGGTACCCTGAGCGGCGTTTGCCGACAACCTGCTTCTGATCAGCTGTTGCGACTGTGATTACTGAATATTGACGGCAGCTCGTTCAAGGGAATGTCTGAAATGGCGCGTTCAAGGAATTCGAGCTCACCGAGAGGCTCAGACTGCCCTTCGCTTCTGTAGTGCGGCATGCCGCAGAATACTGATACCGGGCATACTCTGGGAATCATGCTGCCAGGCTTGAGTGCCAGGCGGGCACCGCTGATGGCCATGAACATAGCGACCAGATAATGAGTCGCTTTTATCTTTGCGATCAGTTCGAGCACCTGCCTGTCAGGAGTCTCAGGGATCAGTAGAACTATTGTTTCCTTGTTATTGAAAAGGTGCTCGATGCTCAAAAAATCCTGGTTGACGTCTCCTGATAGTTTGATCGGTTCAAGACCACAGGAAACAGCCAGCTCAAACCAGATCGTTGTGTCGGCCGCATCGGCCAAAACGAATCTGACAGGCCTTCGAAAAATGCGCAATGAGCTGAGCCAGGTGAGCAAACCATAATTGCGTGCGATGTAAACGCAGCCCCGGTCGGTTCTGATGACAGTTTCACCCCATGCCCGGAAGAACGGAAAGAAAATGCTGCCAAAAAAACGGGCGATTGAGCGCATGAACGCAAAAGAACTCACAATGCTATTCGTCCTGTGGCTGATTTATGCCTGGAATGCGCGAATAAATGCGCTCAAGGTCATATCGCTGCAGCACTTCTGACATGACAAACGCCTTGATAACACTTTCCCGGTCAAAAGTGATCTGTGGAGCTGCAGCAGAAACGGCTTTTACAGGTTGTTCCTGCCGGCCAAGTTCGAACATTTTTCTGGCTTCGTCGCTGAGTTGATCGCCGTTCGCATTTTCTTCTCTGCTCATGCGGTCGTAGTTAACAGCGCCGGTCAGCTGCGGCAAAGAATCGAAGTTGTTGCTGACAACTTCAGGCCGACGTTCATAATTCAGCTGGCCGGTAAGAGCTGAGTCATCGTCGTAATTGACCAGCTCGCTGACAGCTCTTTTGGGCTGAAATTTCTGCTTCGGTTTTAGCGAAGCAGCTTTGGCGGCCGGTTTTTTTGCGGTTACAGTGCCGCTGTCCTTGAAAAAGTCATCGAGCGAAGCCAGTTCGGAAAAGTCGATGTCAACGTTTTCTTCCTGCTTCTTCTTGTTGACTTCAGACCATACCGAATAAACCAGGACAAGAACTATTACCAGCAGTTCTGCCATGCCGATACTCCTGACTTAAGAACGTTTGGGCAGCTGTTTCTGGGGCTCGACCATGTGCGAGAATGATTTGCGCATTTCAGTATCTGAGCTGATATTCTTGAGCGTGTAATAGTCGAGAATACCCATGTTGCCGCTTTGCAACGCATCAGCAATAGCCTGCGGAATAGTGGCTTCGGCTTCGACCAGCTTGGCTTTCATTTCCTGTTCGTAGGCTTTCATTTCCTGCTCTTTGGCTTCAGCCATGGCACGTCGTTCGGCTGCTTTTGCCTGAGCGATCTTCATATCGGCCTCAGACTGGTCGATCTGCAGCTTGGCGCCGATATTGTCGCCAACATCAACGTCGGCAATATCGATCGACAGAATTTCAAAAGCGGCTTTGGCATCGAGGCCCTTGTCCTGAATGGTTTTCGAGATGCGATCAGGATTTTCGAGAATTTCTTCGTGGCTGGCTGCTGAACCGATAGTGGTTACGATACCTTCGCCAACGCGAGCCAGAATCGTTTCTTCAGTAACACCACCGACGAGCTTGTTGATGTCGGCTTTAACCGTAACTCTGGCAATCGCCTTGACCTGAATACCGTTCTTGGCCATGGCAGCAACGAGAGGAGTCTGAATGACCTTGGGTTTGACACAGAGACGCACGGCGTCGAGCACGTCACGACCGGCGAGGTCGATGGCGGTGGCCTTGTCAAAACTTAGATTGATACCGGCTTTCTGGGCTGCAATCAGCGCCGAAGCAACTTTTGCAACGTTACCACCAGCAAGATAATGCGATTCAAGAGCCTGCAGCGAGATGTCGATACCGCCCTTCTTGAGCATGATAGCCGGGTTGATAATCGACGGCGGCGACACGCGGCGCAGGCGCATACCGATAAAATCGAGCAGACCGACACTTACATCGGAGGCGATGGCGCTGATCCAGAGTCCGAATGGCACGAAATAATAGATGACAAAGAAAATTATGAGTACGCCAATTCCGCCAAACATCATCAAGCCTTCAGACATCAGATTCCTCCTGCAGACATTTCAATATTTCAACGTCATTTAATATGGTTTAAAACGGCAGGTAAAGTCAAGCTAATAAAAGGAGCTCTTTGCCAAAAGTTCGGGCAATCAGGACTGTGATTGTTCCTCGACCGGCGTGACAATAACTGTGTTCTGCCTGGTCTTGGTAACCCTGACTTTGACGCCTTTTTCGACGAATTCGCCGTCAGTCATTACGTCAACCCGTTCGCCATCTATCTTTGCGATGCCGGAAGGGCGCAGCATGGTTACCGTTACGCCTTCCTTGCCGATATAAGCCGAATTGTCGTCAACCGCAACGAACCCGTCTTTGCTCGATGCGTCAGCCTGTAGAATAAACTGTTTCCCCATGCTGGTTTTCGGAAACACCAGAAAAAACCAGAGAAGCAGCAGTAT
>JAKQKW010000371.1 GCA_029560455.1 Candidatus Rifleibacteriota bacterium | reverse complement strand
ATTTTTTACGGCTTTGAGTGGCGGCGACAAAGAACAAACGAGGTTGCCAGACACCAGTCTGAGCAGAAGATCGCAAGACTTGTCAGGCAGCTCAGATCAGACAGTGCCGGTTATGTCGCCATGGAAACTTTAATGAACAGCTGTCTTAAAAGGGCCGAGAGCCGCCTTGCCTTCGAACCCTCAGAAAATGATGCCGGGTTGATGCGGGCCGAGGTCGAGCGAACGCTTGCCGGCCTGTCGCGGGCGGGTTTCCGACCGACGAGAGTGATGGGTATCAATCTCGATCGTGGGCCGGAAATAACGGCAGAAACTTTCTACAGGCACGGTATGGCCGGAGAACAGGAAGAACGGTTTTTCTGGCTGGCGCGTTATCTGGGTCTCATTTATCAGAGGCTCGACTCAAGACCGCTGCGCGACAGGATCGACCCGTTTCTTTCGGAGCTTTTCGGGTCGAGCGGATCAGCTGAGTTTCTGACAAATGAGAAGATCGGCTTTGTCGGTCTGACCCTGAATGGCCAGAAGCAGGAAGCGGTTTACTGGAATTACATGAAGGTTTTTCCGGAGCGGTTTGCTGGTGCGAGATTGCCGGAAAAAAATTCTGACCTGTTTTTTTACGATCATAAGCTGGCAAGGGTTGCCGGGGTGGTAATCGTCACAGTGCCCGTCGAGCAGCTGCGTGACAATCCATCTATACTCGCTGAGGCATATAGCGACAGTGATATAAGCATAGCGGTAAAAACACCTGCCGGTATGGAATACAGTCGAGAAAGCGCTCAAGCAGAGCAAGTGGAGCCGAAAGCCATTGCATCGACAATGGCGCGGGCTTTCCATTCTGAAAAAATCAGGGTTGGTGGCGAACTTTGTGAATTCAGGTTTGGCAGTGCTCTCGAGGTTGATGACAGTAATCAGAGGCGAAATCAGATTCTGTTCCTCGTTCTGATAACCCTTGCGATCGTCTGGTTTGCTGGCAAAACCTTTTTGGGCAGCAGTTTTATCAATCGCTCGATTCGTGCTCAGATTCTTCTTTCAATTCTCATGACCGCCATGGTGCCATTGATTACGGTTTTTTTCGTTGCACAGAGCTTTGTGTTTGAAAATCACCAGGCGCTTCTGCATCAGCAGAGAACTGAATTGAAGCGGTTTATTGATGAGTTTGAATTGCGTCAGGCTTATTACCAGCAGGTAGTTGCCTGGCAGCTTGAGCGCTATAGCAAAAACCCGAGGGTAACCGCTCTCGCCGCCAGATCGAAGCAGGAGATTCAGAACAGCGATTTTGCAGCCGAATTCAGCAGATATTTTGCCGAGGTTTATAAGGCGGTTAACCTGGTTCGCGACTGGAGTTCGAACGTCACAGTGCGGGATGTGATTCTCGTAAATCACACCGAGAAAGAGCTTGCCTATCGTGAAAACAAGAGCAAAGATGAATTCTCGGGTTTACTGGGGCAGCTGATCAGGTTTCTGCTGAAAAATCTTTCGTTGCAGACAGGCGGTTCTGGCCTGCAGATGCAGAATGTCAAAGGCGAACTGTTTTTTGACGCGGCGATGAAGAGTATCAGGTCTAACTTCGGCGATGAAGCCTATCTCAGGTTGAATGCCGCCCACGGGATGCCGGTTGAGTTTGCCATCACAACCGGTGCGGCCATGATGCTGTCATTTGTATTGCCTTCGATTTCTCAGCCCGAGACGGCTCTCACATGGATGGTGACCTTTGCCGGCGGCGGTTACATGACGCGGATCGCCAAGCGCAACCAGTCGCCATGGGCTGTTTTTACCCTGGAATATCATTCTTACGGCTGTATTGAAGACCAGTTCGTGCCGTGGCCCGGGCTGAGGCTCGACAGGGCGGCGGGCTGGGTCAACGCTTCGAACCTGCCAGTCTCTTTTGAAGAAAAGGTGGGCGACGAAGTGGTTACCATCGAGGGTCGGCCCGGCATCAGGCAATTTCACAACTTTATGGTTGGCGCGGCAATGCAGCGTCCGGTTACCGAAGAGACTCAGAAAATAAGTGCTTTCAGCATGTATCTGCTGGCTCTGGCCGTTCTGCTTTTCGTTCTGATCGGCCTGCAGACCGCAGCCGATATAACGGTTCCGGTTCAGGCTCTGACAGAGGGCATGCGTCAGATCAGCCTTGAAAACTATGCCTTTCGCATCAACCTGGATCGCGAAGACGAGCTGGGGCAGCTGTGCCAGTCATACGACCGGTTTGCCAGAGGCCTGTCTGAAAAAGAAACAATGGGGAAAATGCTGTCGCGCAGTGCCCGGCAGGCGGTGATGAGTGGTGACGGCCTTGCTGGTGCCTGGCGTGAATTTGTCTTCATTTTCTGCGGCAGTCTGGATTTTACGGCGCGTTTAAGCTCCGAGAGCACCGGGCATCTTTTTAACCTGTTGAAAGAGCAGGTCGCAATGATCTGCAGAATCATTCTTGAAGAGGGTGGCGATATTGACAAGCTGATTGGTGACAAGGTTCTGGGCGTTTTTCCGATTGAGGAGGGGCGTGCGGTAGAAACGCGTCAGGCAGCTATAAGAGCTGCTGAGCGTATTATGGCCGCTGAAAGTTCAGGCAGTCTGCATTTTTCAATGGCAACCGGCGTCAATGCCGGCAGGGTAATCAGCGGCATGCTGGGTTTCGGCTCGAAGCGTGACTTTACCGTAATTGGTGATGCAGTGAATGTCTCGGCAAGAATTCAAAAAGAAGCCGAAAAATTGCCTGAGTCGAGATGTCTGTATTCCGAGAGCTTTATAAAAGGCTTGTCTGACGCTTCTGGCTTCGTTATGCACGGCGAAACGGCTCTTAAGGGCAAGGCAGAAAAAGCGCGTCTTTTCAGGAAAGCCTGATCAGTTCATATTCAGAGATGCCATAGGCTGCAACCAGGCGCTCGACAAGGGTGTCGCGGATGACGATCACCAGGTCGATATCTGCCCCGAGCAGGGCTTCGAGCAGATGGTGAAAGCCCTGACCCTGCAGTTCGAGATGGCCGGCCTCGTCGAGATAAAAGCGGCTGACGTTGTTCAATATGGCATTCTGGGTTATATGGCGGGCAAAGAGAAAGCCGGCGTTGCTGAAGCTGAAACGGTCATTGAGGCGGGCGGTTTCATCCCAGCCTGGCGGAATATGATTGAGCGAGCGGATCAGGGGGCATGCAAGACCGGTTTTCAGGTGAAAAAGATCGTAGCCGGTCAGTTCTGAACCGGCCAATACCTTTTTGCAGGCAAAGCCGTCGGCCTCAGGAAAATTCTGGTAATCGCAGAGAACCCATGAAGTTTTGCCGCTGTTAACCGGCCCGGTCAGCAGGTAGATCATCGATTGAGCTCCTGCAGCCATCTTTCAGCCGCAACGGCGAAACCGTGTTCATCGTTGGCGGGAGCAGACAAAAAGCGCTGTCGCAGGTCTTCGGGCCCGTTGGCAACGACAAAGCCTTGATTTGTCCATTCGAGCATCGCGAGGTCGTTGTAGTCGTTGCCAATACTCATGGTGTGACGCTGTTCGATGCCGAGTTCGTCGCAAAGCCATCTGGCCGCGAGCCCCTTTGAGGCATGCGGGTGAAAAACTTCGATCCAGACATGCCGGCCATCGAGCGGTGAAGTGGTTCTGATAATGCTCAGATGCGGAAACCTTCGCTGCAGTTCTTCAATGATTGCCAGGCCGTCGGTAGATATTGCAAGAAACTGGGTGGCCCGCGAAAGCTGCTGATAGGGGCCCTGGGTGGCGAACTCTTTAAGGTAGTGTAACCGCGACATAAGATCAGAAGAAGGTTCTGGTGCCGCAAACCAGTGGAAACGGTGATTTTCCGGGATCGGGTGATGAATCGAAAAATCGACTTCGCATTCGAGAAAGAATTCTGAGAGAGCGTGAATGTCGTGGCGGCCGAGTTCATGGGCGCAGATAACATGATCGTCTTCGAACGAGCAGATGCCGGCCCCGGTCGAAAAAACCAGGTAGTCAAACGGCAGGTCGTGTTTTACGACCTCGCGCGAGGAGTGCAGAGTGCGGCCGGTGGCAGCCACTCTCACGACATCGTTCTCTCCGAGCCGGTGCAGCATGGCAAGATTTTCGGCGCTGATCTGGCTCAAGCTGTTGAGAAAGGTGCCGTCCAAGTCTGTTAAAACCATGCCACGTGGCATTTTATGTTCACTCCTGTTCGATAAGCTCAAAACAGCCGGGTCTGAGGGGCGCACTCAGGTTGGGAAGAACTTTTTCCAGAAAAATGCCGGCACGTGGGTCATGGGTATGCCCGTAAGTCGCCCTGACTGCGATTGAAATGAACTGCACTGCGCGATCGAGAGCCACCGGCAGACTGTCGCCCTGCATCAGGCAGCCGGTGACAACACTGGTGAAAGTGTCGCCGGTGCCGGGGTAATGAGCCGGAATATAGTCGCACTGAACCTTCCAGATACGGCGGTCGGCGCGATTGTAGGCATAGACGAAGGTCTGTTTTTTGCGGTCTGACTTGTTGACGTTGGTGATGATGACAATGCCTGGGCCTTTTTCACTGAGGGCTTTGAGAACTTTTTTCAGCTCGCTTTCTGGCATTTTCTCGGTATATTTCATGTCGAGCAGGGCGCAGGCCTCGGTCAGATTCGGGGTTATCAGGTCAGCACGTGAGATCAGCGTTTTCATTTCGCTGACCATATCTGGAGTCATCGAGTCATAGAGTTTGCCGTCATCGCCGAGAACCGGGTCGACGACCACCAGTTGATTGGGGTTTTTGAAGTGATCGATGAATTCTTTGACGATCTCGATCTGCAGATGTGAGCCGAGAAAGCCGCTGTAGATAGCGTCAAAGGTCAGATTCATCGATTTCCAGTGGTCGATCATCGCGCGCATGTTGGCGGTAAGATCGACGAAACAGAACCCCGAAAACTCTGTATTGGAAGAGAGAACTGCAGTTGGCAGCGGGCAGACCTGCAGACCCATCGACGAAAGTATCGGGATTGCGACGGTCAGCGAAACGCGGCCAAACCCCGAAAGGTCATGAATTGCCGCGATGCGTTTTGTCGGGTGGCGAAACATGCCGGGTCAGCTGAGCGAGATGGCCGAGGTCGGGCACGAATCTGCCGCCTGTTTTGCCGAAGCTTCATTTTCGGGGGCAACCGGTTTCTGAATTACGGTCGATTTGCCATCGTTCAGTTTGAAAACAGCGGGGCAGATCATTTCGCACTGGCCACAGCCGATGCAGATATCATGGTCAACAAATGCTTTCATGTTTTTGCTCCAGAAAAAAGAATCAGGGCTCAAAGCTTTAATTAAAGATAAAGCGTTGAGC
>JAKQKW010000327.1 GCA_029560455.1 Candidatus Rifleibacteriota bacterium | reverse complement strand
ATTACCGGAACTCTGCCAGCCTTCTTTGCTCGTTTAACCTCGTCTTTCGAGGCAGCCTTGCCAGTGGCACTGCCAGTGACAATAACCCCGTCGATACCGAAAAATTCTGCACCGTGCACCCAGTCTTCGAGACTGATATCGCTGGTAACCGCATGTGCCGAATGCTTTTTCTGAATGTCGGTCCAGATGCGCACTCTGCCGGCGCCGATCCGGGCTCTTTCGCGCAACAGTTTGCCAGCGCAGGCTTCTATCCAGCCTTCGTCAGCGACATGCCCGAAAACACAACCCTCAGCCCTGATGAATTCACAGCCGCTGATCATGGCAACCGCAAGTGCTTCAATATTAGCGCCGGCAAGAATTTGGATACCGACCGGGAAAGCGGCACCGACACGGCGTTTAACCTCACAGGCAACGCGGGTCATTCCCGCCACGATTTCGGGGCCGACTTCGCATTTAAGATACGGGCGGTCATGCATGTTTTCAAGAATAATGCCGTCAAAACCGGCAATCTGAAACTGCTCGGCTTCAGCTACAGCAATTTCGACGATTTTATCCATTTCATGAGTGTTGAAAGGCGTTCCGGGCAGGGCCTTGACGTGCACCATGCCGAAAAGTGCGGGAAGTGCGATCTGTTTGGCAGTATCGAGCAGAGGTTTCATTGCCAGCTCCTTAGCTCAGCAGAAATACGAGAATGTTTCCGACGACCAGTATAACTACATACCAGACCCGGAAAAGTTTGTCGAGATAAATAGCCATGTCGAACCGGCGCCTCTTGGCGTAACTGTTGTTCACGACCGTCTGCACCAGCGCCGAGAAAATCACGACGTAGAAAAGAATGAAAATCTTGTCGGACATCAGCATGTAACCGACCGCCGGCAGTGCATCGGCCTGGGCCATGTGCAGTGCTACCGCCGACAGCAGCGCCGTGACGCAGATTCCGCACTGCGCCTCGAATTCGTTGGCGTTGATGAAAAATACCATGTAAGCCATGCCGGCAATAATTATCAGCGGCAGAATGAACTTGATCAGATGCGGCATAAAAAGCCGTTTGAGATCGAGCTTGAAGGTCAGGCGTGAATAATGCGAAGTTTTCTGGTCTCCCAGCCCGAAATCGGTCTGATACTGATGTACGTCAACTGTGCAGGTCGCACCGGCCATCTCCCAGTCAGGAACATTCAGCTCCGGCTCGATCCATTTCGAAAAATTCTGGCTGCCCGCAGAATCAGGCTGAAAGAGAATTTTATCGGTCTGATACTCTGAATCTTCAATGCTGATTGGCAAAGTCTGCGAATCGAACGGGTAAGCTTGCAACCTGAAACGCCCACGGAAGCGCCCTTTGATTCTCTGTGTCCAGATATTGCGCCCGACCGTGTCGGTGGCAAGTTGCAGTTCAGCCGCACTTTCAACTGTGCCGTTCATGAACTCGATATTCGCCGGCGTCCAGGAAGCCGCTGGCGGCGCCTTATACCAGACATAAAAGTCAGCGAAAAATTCGCTTTCCTTGACGTCAAGATGGGCGATGTCAATGAGATACATGCCGACCTCGACCGTATGCGGTTGCGCCGTTGCCGGGCCCGCAAACATTACCAGCAGCAGCAGAATCAGCAGAATCGGGAGTTCAGCCGCAAGACGCCTCACTGGCCCTGCGAAATTTATCACAAAGCTTTTTTGGGATTTTTTGGCCTCTTTATTCACTTTGGGTTCTCCGGGTTCTCCGGTCACCCTGGCCTCTCTGGTCGCCCTGGCTTCTCTGGTCACCCTGGGGTCTCCGATCTCCTCGATCTCTTTGATCTCTTTGATCTCTTTGATCTCTTCGATCTCTTCGATCTCTTCGATCTCTTCGATCTCTTCGATCTCTTCGATCTCTTCGATCTCTTCGATCTCTTCGATCTTTGTCGACGCCTCGTTTGTGAAATTTTTCATAATCATTTCGGGCCGGCCTTTACGCAGGTTTTGAATTTCTCTTGTTCAATAATTTAAACTGAAATACGCCTGCCCGGCAAGAAGTAAACATTTGCCACTTCATTCCTGCAGAGTCTGCAAAACCCATTCAAGGGCCTCTTCGCGCACGTCTTCGGGTGCGGTGCGATGCCCGCCTTCGAATTCATACCATTTCAGTTTCCAGTTGAGACTGGTAAGAAACTTCTTGTCTTCCTGCATCAGCTTGTAATTGAAATCAGTCGGGCTCGTCAGAAAGGCACAGACCTTGCCCTGCGGGTAAGTATCTTTATGTTTCAGGCTGTTTTCGTGAATGTAGCCGACACTGCTGATCACAGCGCCAACCGTA
>JAKQKW010000322.1 GCA_029560455.1 Candidatus Rifleibacteriota bacterium | reverse complement strand
ACTGTACCAGTGTTTCTGACGGTAAACTTCATCTCTGAAGAGCCGGTGCCCTTTTCTACAACTCCGAAGTTCAGTTCATCCTCAAGAACCGCCAGATCTTTCTTGCCGATCGACAGTTTGACCTGAATTATGTCCATCGCCTCATCAGCACCGACGATGTTGTCGTCGTTGCTGTCTTCCCAGAAAAGAACTTCACCGGTAAAATTACTGGTCGGCGTCGAAAAAGTCGTATTTACCGTAAAAACGCCACTTTCGGTGATTACACCGGTGTAAGGTATCGCCCACGGGGTTTCCGGGAGGGTTACAGACATGCTGGATACCGGAATCATGTTCCCGCCGTCAACCATGTTAAAAATAACGTATTTAATTTTTGCGAGATCGATATTTCCGACATTTATGCCGGCAAATGGTTTCGAAACAGTCTCGCCCTTGTTGGCCGCACCAAGATCGAGAATCGCCGGTTCAATTTTCAGCACCGGCGTCGAAACGACTTCGACGCCGAGGTCGATGCTGTCACTGATTTCAACCCCATCACGCACATCATTGTTGTTGTCGTCCTGATAGACCATCAGAGAGCCGGTATAAATACCCGGGGCGGTATTGTTCGGTACTGACAGATATACTGACGGGCCGGTCGTAACGCCACCGGCAATCAGTCCGATCGGGTCAGGGGCAGAATAGAATTGCCTCGATGCGGGAATGGGCGGCAGCAGCCCTGAGGTCAGATCAGGCTTGTTATACTTCAGGTTCGTGAGGCTTCTTTCCCCGATATTTTTGACGCTGAAAATGCTGGAAGAAGTTGAATCGCCCGGCTTCACGGCACCGAGCCAGAGTGACGGTTCGATGATATCGATGCCTTCTGCCCCAACTTCAACCTGAATAAGAAAAGTATCGAAAGACTCACCAACATCATAGGTGTTGCTATTATTTGAATCGCTGTAAAGTCGCCATTCGCCGATATATGTTCCGGCCGGCTGACCAGCTGGTATCGTTAATGAGATTGTTGCAATCTGCCTGGCACCAACATCATTCGCCAGGTGCCAGTTATTACCCGGGAGAAATGATACAGGTGCGACTATGGTATTTGTCTCCGAAACCAGAGGGCTGATCACAACCCACTTCAATTTGGTGGTTTGTTTGTTGCCGATGTTGATGACTTCAATGTTGCCTGAAACATTGTCTAGAGGCAGACCGGCACCAAGGTTTCCGACATCCTGAGGAATAACAAACCCCATATTTTCTCCGGGCCGGATTTCGAGTGTAAAAGTTCTATTGGCCTCTCCGACGTCGTAGATGCCATTCTGGTTTTTGTCATTATAGATTGTCTGAACACCAGCATACTCCTGCCCCAAATTTTTCTGGCCGGGAGGCATTACTACATAAGCTTTAAATATTGCGCTGCCGGGGTCATTAATTGGCAATATCGGGTCTGGCGAGAACGAAATATACTCAGAGCCAATGCTTTCTCCGCCTTTGATTAAATCAGCTGCTTTGTAGCGCAGATAATTCAATGGAATATTGCCGGTATTGGTTATCGTTATATTTCCACTGACACCAATGTTACCGGGCGGGGTCGGGTCCAATAGAACTGTTGCAGCTGACAAAGTGAAACTTTCGTTGGTGCCGACTTCAACGCTGATGGTAATGGCATCGCTGGCTTCGCCGACTTCATAGGCAAAATTGGCATTTTTATCATCGAGAAAGAAGCAATTGCCCGAATAGGTGCCGGCAGGTGTGCCCGCCGGGATTGTCAGCGACAGGCTCTGAAGGTAACTTTTGCCTTTAACCAGAAAGCCACGGGCAATGGGGTTCAGGTTAAAGCTTTTTGAGGCGATGGTATTGGCGCCGGACTTTAAATCTACCGGAACAAACCTGACGATATTCAGATTGACGTTACCGATATTGGTTACCAGAACCGTGGCAGTGGCCGTGCGTTCGCCCGCAAGAAAAGAGCCAAGAAACAGGGAATCGGCCGCCGCTCTGATTTTTTCAACCTGAGGCACGGTAACCTGCAGTTCGAACTGGCCGATGGGTTCGCCGATGGAGTTTCCGTCCTGGTCGTTGTCTTCGAATACGAACTGATTTGCCTTGTAGGTTCCTGCTGTGGTTCCTGCCGGAATCGATATTCTCAGGTCTGCTGCCGTATTGCCGCCCTGAGCTATTGCGCCGATCTGCTCCGGGTCGGCCGAAATTGCGCTGTTTGGGATAAAATACGGATCGAATGCAAGATTGTAAAATTCCCAGGAGACGTGCTCAAGGCCGATATTACCGGTGTTGGAAACTGTAAGCAGTTTTGGAGCGCTTTGCGAACCGGGTTCGACACTGCCCATGTCAAGGGTTGCCGGGGAAACGGATATTTCTTCGAGCAGAATTTCAATTCCTGTAGATTTTGTATCAGAAGCATTCAGCTCCCTTGAAGAATAGGCTGTCAGACCACTGGCAAGCAAAGCCGGGGCTCCCGGGCCGTGCAGATATAATTTTGAACCGGCTGTCGTTTGAGTCAGGGGCATATATTCTGCGGCAAACACTGCCGATTGCCCGGCCGCAATCGTCTGAGAAACTGGCAGTGGTGAGCCTGCGATCGATGCATCACCGCTACCGGATGGGTCTTTTATCCAGGATCTGGGCTGAAATGTTACTTTTTCAATGTTTGGCGAACTGGCAGTAACAAAGACATTGTCGACATAGGCTCTGTTAGTCCCTCCGGGGGCGACAAGCCTGAAACGCAGGCAAAACCCGGCGGCATTGCCGGCAGAATCAGGAACTTCCAGGGTCTCTCTGACCCAGTTGCCGGCGCCGGTTGCGTTGGTTTTGCCGGTTAGAACTGTCCAGCTGCCGCCGCCGTTGGTGGAATATTCGACAAAAAAGCTGCAGGCTGCGGCCCAGACCAGCGAATAATCGTAGCTGATTCTGATCGAGCTGCAATCTTTTAGTCTGAGCGTTTTTGATGCGGTCAGAGTTTCATTGACAGTGCTGACCAGGCCGAGATAATTAGTCTGGGGGTTGGCAGCGTAGGCGGCAGTGTTTACGACCGTTACTTTAGCCGGGGTGTTTGCCTGCCAGCCGGGTGGGGTGGCTCCAACCGTCGCAAAATTAAAATCTGAGGCTGAAATGCACGATTTTACTTCCAGTCTGGCGTCGAATTTGACTCCGACCGTTGTCTGGGCGGGGGTGGTTTCGAAGATCGAACCAATTTCCGGCATGGTCAGAACCCTGAAAGAACCGGTCGCAACCTGTATGCCGCCCTGTATGACTCTGATGGCCCACACGCCATTTTTGCCGGCCGCCGGAATCGCTCTGCTGAGCGGAAAGCTGCCGCCGGCGTCAGCGGTCGGGTTATCGGTAAAAATGAGACTGCCGGTCGGGTAGCCATCGTACCATCTGACTGTGGTAGCACCCGGGGCGAAGCCTGAAAATCTGCCGTAAACAGTGGCACTGACCGGAAATTTTTCTTCTTTTACCGTCATGGCAGAGTCGCTGAAAGTTTCTATGGTACGGTTCGAAACGGTCCATGAATCTTTGGTAGTTGCATCAGAATCAACGTAGGTTCCGGTGCCAATGATGCTGTTGAACGTTGCCGAAGCGTTCAGCTGATAAACGCCTGCGGGAGCAGTGGGCAGAACCGCGACCGCGAAAGTTGCAATCAGCTCTGTCGGCCGTATGACTTCTTCGCCAAGACCGATGCAGTCGGGTGCCGCCATCATCGCCTTGATGTCATCAAAGACCATATAGGCGTCATATCTCCAGAAGTTTGCCCTGAAAGACAATCGTGCGGAAGCTCCCGGATTGAAGCCAGACAGGTCATATTCTTCGCTGTGCCAGACAGAGTCATTGGGTCCGTTGCCTGGATAAAAAATTATTTCCTGATCCGTGGCGCCATCATTGTAAATACTGCTGGCCCAGATGTAGTTTGTTCCGTGAGTAGTCTGCCACTTGTTGGGAGTGAAATAGCGCCACCAGGATAGTTTGATAGCCGGATATCGCTGAGTATCAAGCATGCGATAAATTTCGACGAATGGAGTTATGGTGCCAAAACGAACCTTGTAGAAACAAAGAGCCTGAGAGCCTCTATAAAGAAAATTGCCGCCAGCAGACCTGTTTCTCACAATATAGATACCATCCCGAGTGTCTGTGCCGGTTCTCCATTCGCCGTCACCATTTATATCTCTGTTGGCTACGGTATTA
>JAKQKW010000178.1 GCA_029560455.1 Candidatus Rifleibacteriota bacterium | reverse complement strand
ATCAGGGCCGCCTCTTCGATTTCGAGCTGCATGATGCGGCGGGTGACTTCGTCGAGCTCGGCCGGCATCGATTCGATATCGGTGCGGATCATGGCGCAGGCTTCGTCGACGAGGTCGATGGCCTTGTCAGGCAGAAACCGGTCAGATATGTAGCGGTGCGACAGAGTTGAGGCCGCGACCAGGGCGCGGTCCTGAATTTTGACGCCGTGGAAAACCTCGAAACGCTCTTTGAGACCGCGCAGAATCGAGATGGTGTCGGTGACATCAGGCTGTTCGACAAGAACCGGTTGAAAGCGGCGTTCAAGTGCCGCGTCTTTTTCGATGTATTTGCGGTATTCATCGAGGGTGGTGGCGCCGATACAGTGCAGTTCGCCGCGGGCCAGCAGCGGTTTGAGCATGTTGCCGGCATCCATCGAGCCTTCGGCTTTGCCGGCGCCGACGATGGTGTGCAGTTCGTCGATGAACATGATGATCTGCCCGTTGCTGCTTTTGATTTCGGCCAGTACGGCCTTTAGGCGCTCTTCGAATTCACCGCGGTATTTGGCGCCGGCGATCAGTGAGCCCATATCGAGAGCAAAAATAGTTTTGTCGCGCAGGCTTTCGGGCACGTCGCCCTGCAGAATACGCTGCGCCAGGCCTTCGGCGATGGCGGTCTTACCGACCCCCGGTTCACCGATGAGTACCGGATTGTTTTTGGTTTTGCGTGAGAGAATGCGGGTGACACGGCGAATTTCGGCGTCGCGGCCGATGACCGGATCGAGTTTGCCGCTTTTGGCCATGGCGACGAGGTCGCGGCCATACTTGGCAAGTGCCTCGTAGGTCTGCTCGGGGTTGGCCGAAGTGATGCGCTGATTGCCGCGCACCGCGGTCAGTGCCTGCAGAAACTGATCGCGGGTCAGATTCAGCTCAGCGAAGATTTTGCCGACCGCAGTTGAAGAACCGCTTTCGATCATTGCGAGCACCAGATGCTCGACCGAGAGATACTCGTCTTTGAGACCTTTCATCTCTTCTTCGGCTTTGACGAGAATCTGTGACAGTTCACGGTTGATGTAGAACTTGTCAGGGGTCATGCCGGGGCCGCTGACGCGTGGCAGACGGCTGATTGCCAGCTGGGCGCGGTCACGCATCGTCGACAGCGGGATATTGATGTTGTTGAGCAGTCGCGGAACCAGATCGGTTTCGTTGGTGAGCATTGCTGCCAGCAGGTGCTCAGAAGAGATTTCCTGGTGGCCGTGCTGAACGGCGATGTTCTGGGCAAGCTGCAGCGCTTCCTGTGATTTTTGCGTCATTCTGTTGATATCCATATTCAGAACACCTCGTAAAAAATGATGATAATTTGATTCAAGTATTTGCAAACGGCGTGCCAGAATTGATGATGACCAGTCATGAGCAGCACTGAGGGCTGGTTACGGCAGAAAGTCGACCGGCAATTTCCATACAGGGGGCTGTCGCAGCAACGTCGCAGTGTACCGCGAATGCGTCACATTTGTCGCCATTAATTAACCCGGCGTTCGGAAAGGTTCTCGAATTAACTGTTTGCGAAAAGTTTGCTTGACACGAAATTTGGTACAGAGATATACCCTTTAGGTATCCATTGCCTGTTTAATTTTTTTCAGGAGAGATAAAGATGGCTCAACGAGGAATCCGTGAGTACCACGGCAAAAGAATGCTTGCAAGGCACCTTGACGGTTTTTGTGAAGAAAACGTCGGTTATGACGGTCATATCGTTCTGGTCGACAAAGACACCGACTGGAACAAACTCAAAAAAGACAACCCCTGGCTGAAGACCGACAAGCTGGTCGCCAAGCCTGACCAGCTGTTTGGCAAACGCGGCAAACACGGGCTGGTTCTGGTTAATAAAGACATCGCCGAAAC
>JAKQKW010000277.1 GCA_029560455.1 Candidatus Rifleibacteriota bacterium | reverse complement strand
TCCTTTGACCCACTGGAGTCGCCCCGGCCATCTGGCGCTGGCAATTCCTTTGCTGATCGCTTCGTCTGGTATATCAAACCCGTGTTTGCGCATCTGTTTGACCAGTTCAAGTGCAATGGCGAGGTTGTCGAGCTGATGCTCGCCGGGCAGTGCCATGAATACAGGTTCTTCGCTTTCTGGCAGCCTGATAAGATGTCCTTCGGGGTTGCTTTCTACAACCTCGAAATTGCCGGCCGGTCGGGCAATGATCAGCTGACTGTTGCTCTTTTTGCAGGCGGCTTCGAATTCAGCAAGTATCTCCGGAGCCTTTTCGGCAGTGATGAGCGGCCGGTTTTTTCGCAGAATTCCGAGTTTTTCGCGGGCAATCGCCAGTTTCCCGGTGCCGAGGTATTCCTGGTGGTCGGTGCCGATATTGGTGATAACCGAAATTTCCGGGCTGCATGAGTTGGTGGAGTCGAAGCGGCCACCGAGGCCGACTTCTACGAGGGCCAGATCGATTTCTGACTCGTTGAAGCCCCAGAAGGCCAGAGCTGTTACGGTTTCAAAAAAACTTGCCGGCCCGATCGAGGGCTCCTTTTCCATGATTTTAAAGACTTCCTGAATTGCTTCGGTGCCTTTTGTCCAGAGTTTGTCTGGCATCGGGCGCCCCTGAATTTTTATGCGCTCGCGAATATCTGCCAGATGAGGTGAAGTAAAGCTGCCCGTCAGGTAATCCTGGCATTGCAGCATGATCGATTCGGTAATGGCGGTAACCGAACCCTTGCCGTTAGTGCCGCCGATCAGAACGCAGGCATAGTTGTTCTGCGGACTGTCGAGTTCTTCAAGTAAAAAGTTGATGCGGTCGAGACCGTATGGGCCGGTTCTGACTCCGCGGTCAAGTATCCATCTGGTTGCTTCGTGAATTTTCATGGTCAGCTTTCCGTCTGTTGCAGTGAGTTAAGGCCGTAAACGTCGCCAATATAGCAGAACAACGCCAACAAAAAAAGACAATTTGTATTGTTTTCTCAGTTGCTGCCTTGAAAATGCCGATTGGTTTATTGTACTCTGTTGCAACAGGATGGTGCCTTATGCTTTTTTTTAACGGGGAAGACCCCGAAGAAATCGAAGATCCCAACGAAGAAGACGAAGATAATGAGTCTGAGACGATAACTCAGAAGATCATTGGTTGGCTCTGGTTCTTTTTCAAACTCGGTTTTGTTTTCAGTATCATTGCCATAATAGTGATTACTGGTGCGGTTATTGGTGTCGTAAAGGGCTTTTCTGAAAAGATACCAATTATCGCCGACAATTCCTATCGACCCAATCTTACAACCCAGGTTTACGACGCCAAGGGTAAGTTGCTGGCCAAACTGCATGCCGAAGAAAACCGCACCCGTATTCTCGCAGCCCAGGAAATCCCCGACAATATGAGGCACGCAGTCGTTGCCATTGAAGATGAGCGTTTTTACGAGCATTATGGCATCGACATTGTTGGTATTGCCCGCGCCATGGCCAAAAATATTCAGGCCGGCCGCGTGGTGCAGGGAGCTTCGACCCTGACGCAGCAGCTGGTAAAAAATGCCTTTCTTACCAGCGAAAAGACTTTTAAGCGCAAAGCCATCGAAGCGATGATGGCCTTTCAGATTGAACGAAAATACTCCAAAGAAGAAATTCTTACCCTCTATCTGAATGAAATCTATTTTGGTCACGGTGCTTACGGTCTTGCCGCCGCCGCTGAAATTTATTTTGCTAAAGACCCTAAAGACCTGACAATTGCTGAATGTGCAATGCTTGCCGGTATTCCCAAGAGCCCGGTGGCTTTCTCACCGTTCAAGAATCCGAAGAATAACGAAGGAAGAAAAGCTCTGGTTCTGGCAAAGATGGTCGAACTTGGCTTCATTTCGCCAGCCCAGTATGAAGAGGCAAAAGTCGAAAAGCCGGTTCTTGTGCCCCTCAAAGCCCAGGAAGTCAAGGCTCCTTACTTCGTCACCTACGTCAGAGACCAGCTCCTCGAAAAATATGGTGCGAATCTGGTTTATTGCGGCGGCCTGAAGGTGCATACGACTCTCGACCTCGAATTTCAGGAATACGCTGAACAGGCAATGGCTTCAGCACCGATTTTTAAAGAATTTCCCATTAACAAATACCCTGGACTCAATGGCTCTCTTGTCTGCCTCGATCCTAAAAACGGTTATATCAAGGCTCTCTACGGAGGGCGCAGTTTTGAACAGTCTCAATTTAACCGTGTTACTCAGGCATATCGCCAACCAGGCTCTTCTTTTAAGCCTTTTGTCTATGCCAGCGCTCTCGAAGAGGGAGGTCTGCCAAGTGATCCGGTTGTGGATGAATACATTTCCTATACCAACCCCTGGACCCGCAAGGTCTGGTCACCCAAAAACTACGACCTGAAATACCACGGAACGGTAACATTGATGAAGGCTCTTTGTAAGAGCTTCAACGTTCCGGCGGTAAAACTGATCGACAAGCTTACACCCGCCAAGGTTATAAGATTTGCCAAAAGGCTTGGTATTTCTGCTCCTATGGAGCCAAACCTCTCTCTGGCGCTGGGTTCTGGGCAATTCACCCCGCTCGAAATGGCTTCGGCTTATGGCGTTTTTGTGAACTCGGGTATTTATTGTCGGCCGATCTCGATCGTCAAGGTTGTGGACCGCGACGGCAACATTCTTGAAGAAAATCTGCCGAAAGCAAAAGAAGTCATGAAGGCTGTCAACGCTGCAATGATCTGCGACATGCTGCGAATTGCGGTTGAACGCGGCACCGGCGCCCGCGCCAGGATTCCCGGAAAAGTAGTCGCCGGCAAAACCGGCACAACCAACGACTATGTTGATGCATGGTTCAATGGTTTTACCCCCGACCTGGTCACTATCGTTCAGTTCGGCTTCGACATGCCAAAGACCCTCGGTAAAGGCAAGGCTGGCGGCGCAGTCTGTGGCCCGGTCTGGAAAGGCTTCATGGAAAAGGTTCTCAAAGCTTATCCAAATAACGACTTCCCTGTGCCCGAAGGTGCCGTTCGCTGCCGAGTCTGCATGGCAACCGGCAAGCTGGCTTCAAAAGGCTGCCCAGGCAATGAAGTTGTATCGCAGGTATTCCCCATTGAGTCGCAGCCTCTGGTCGAATGTCGGCACGGCGGCGGTATGCTCGGCCCTGTAGTTGCTGCCTCAAACGGCTATGAAGCTGAAGACAGCGATGTCCCATCTGCCGCCGAAGACAGCGCTTTCATGCCTGATCCTGATTTCTTCAGGGGCAATTACCAGAACCCGGCACAGCCGGTCAAACCGCCTGCGGTCGGCGGCACATGGTCGTCACGTGAAAATCCTGACACTGCCGTTCTGCAGAGCGCTCCACAGCAGAAACCACCGACTTCATACATACCTGACGAAGCATTTCTCGATGATGATCTTGCTAACGCCCCGGCGGTCGATGAAGACGACCTTGCCGATGCTCCGGCTGTCGAAGAAACCCCAGCCCCGGTCCGTGCTCCGATTCGTGAACCAGGAGTTGTTATAACTCCCCCCTCCGGTGGAGTAGAATTTCGCGACGATTATAACTGAAGTCTGACTGACTGAAAGTATTGAGGGCTGTTTCACCTGATCTTGTGAAACAGCCCTCGTTATTTAAACTCTGGTGAGAAAAGAAACGGTCAGCTCATGATTTTTTCTGGCCGGCCCTGATTTCGGCGTTGGCAACTATGGTTCTGGCAGCGTTGCAGAGCTGGGCAATTTCTATCGGTTCGGTCATACCGAATTCTTCAGAGCTCTGTGCCAGTTCAATGCCCAGACTTTTCAGGGCAGTTGCCGGAACACACATGAAATGAAATCTTGGTATGTCATTATATGAGCTTTCCTGCGAAAAATCCCGATAGTTGAATTCCAGAAAGTCGGAAAGAAAGTGAAATAGCAGCATGGCACTGCTGCCCCGGGTGACCTCTTTTCCGCGCGAAAAATTGTGCAGGACTCTGGTATATTCGCTGCTCGAATCGGCCGGAAAACGACTCTGATTGAGTTTTTGAGCCAGAGGCTTGAGATGTCTGATAAGAAGATCGACAATCTGGTGCAGATCTGCAGCATTGGCATATTCTCCCTGCCTGCGGTTCCGGCAGAGAGACTGAAGATCTTTTTCGAATCTGACCGCAAAATCTTCATGAAAGCTGAACTGCTGAGCCTGAAAGTAGCTGGGTAGAAGCCTGCCGTTGTCGTGATTACCCTGCATACCCATCGAGCCAAAGGCAAAAAAGCTCAACAGGCCGCCAAAGGCAAGACCGGTTGCAAATCTGCGCATTTTTAAACGCTGCATGAATGAAACCTGGCGATTGACAAAGGTCTGTGCCCTTATCAGAGCGGTCATGCCTTGGCCGCAGCCACCGCAGAATCTGGCGCCGGGAATGTTAAGATGCCCGCAGTCAGAACACTTATTCCTAAGGGAATAACCACAGATGCCACAGTTGCCGGCAGCGTTCAGTTTGCCTGTCTCACATTTCGGGCAGTAAGAAAACATATTGGCCTCAAAATAAAATGATTTCATTCTCTTATCGGCATTATGCAAGGCCCAACCGAAGAGTAAACCACCCGCAGTGCAAAAACTGCTGAAAATAAATAACCCCGCCAGACGGCGGGGTTAAAAATTCAATATGGTCAGGCGCGTTTGGTCGGCACCTTTTTTGGCGGTGGCGGATCGTTGTCGATGTCTTCGTCGAAATCAGGGAAGGGGCGTCTCGGAGCCGGTTTTGGTAGCGGTCTGGCGGGTTCTTCCGCTTCGGGTCTGCGGCGGTAACCGGTGCTGCTTTCTTCTCCTTCGGGTCTGCGGCGATAACCACCGGTGCCTTCTTCACCTTCAGGTCTGCGGCGGTAGCCACCAGTGCCTTCTTCACGTTTGAAGCCGGTGCCGGCGGGTCTTGGGCCCATTGGTCTGCCCATGCGGCTGGGCGGTCTGAGAGGCGGCAGAACCGAAATATAAATTATCGAAGATTTATAAACAATCTCGACTTTGTCTTTAAATGAAAGCGAAACCGAGAACTGGTCGTAAGCTTTGAGCTTGCCGCGCAAAACCGTACCAGTCTCAAGAATCACCTCAACCTTGAGGTGTCTTTTGCGTGCCTGGGATAAGAACTGATTCTGCACTTGCGATTTATACTGAGACATTCGAATCTCCTGTCAGGCGTTTATTCCTGAACATCTTACATCCTTCCGGGCAAAATTACAACCCGTTTACTTCATGCCGGCGATGGCTTTGGCTTTAGTCTGGAGGTCCTGGAGCAGTGACTCGATCTTTTTGGCTTCAAGCGCAGAATCTTCTGCCAGCTTTTTCATTTCGGCCGCAACTACCGAGAATGCACGCCCGGCTTCGCCGACGCGGGCAGCTTCAATAGAAGCGTTCAATGACAGCAGATTGCTTTTTCTCGCAATTTTGGTGATAACCCTGATGACGTCTTCCATCTGGTTGGTAGATGCTTCGAGTTCCTTGAGGTGAACGTTCGTGGCTCTGAGACGTTCAGTGGTCATTTTCAGAATCTGGAAAGATATTTCGGGAACGTCGGCAAGCAGGTTGCGGAAGTCATCTTTGGTGAGAATAAGAAAGGTGGTTTCCTGGATGGTGGCGATGGAGGCAGAGCGGGGCTGGTCATCTATGATGGCCATGTCGCCAATAACAGCTCCTTTGCCAAGAGAGACAAGAACCGAATCCGCCCCTGAGCTGTTACGCTTGAGAACATTGACTTTACCGCTTTTTACGATATAAAGCGCATCGCCCTTGTCGCCTTCTTTGAAGACCATATTCTTGGGCGGAATCGTCTGCTCGATCGTAATGGCAGAAAGGTCGAGCAACGCTTTATCAGAAAGACTTCTGAAGAGTGCTACCTGTCTGAGAAATTGAATTTTGTCAAGTTCTGACATCTATGCTTCCTGCCTTGGATTCGTGCAATATCGTAACATCGTCAGAATTCTGTGTCAATCAGCAGTTGAAGTTTGCAGGGCCCCCGAGAAAAAATCACGGCCGGTATCGATGACTACAGAAGGATTGCGCTCGTTGCATAGTGCGTGCCGTAGTTTGGCTGAGTGCGGGTGATTACGCAGATAACCGAACAGGTGCACCCGGAAAAGCGGTACTGCTGCCGGGCCGTGTTCCATCATCATGTCGATCAGCTGATGCCGGAAAATCTTGAACCGCAGGGCAGGGGAAGAAAAAATGCTGTGCCCGAGCAGTTCTGCGAACAGCCAGGGTTTGCCGACACAGCCGCGTCCGATCATGTAGCCATCGCACCCGGTGCGCCGGTGCAGTTCGATAAGATGTTCGGCTGAAGCGATATCACCGTTGGCGAAAAACGGAATGTCACCGCAGATTTCTTTTATGCCTTCGAGATGTTGCCATTGGGCTATACCGGTGTAACCAGCCTGTCTGGTACGGGCGTGAATGGTGATGGCTTGTGCCCCGGCTTCAACAACCGTTCTGGTAAATTCTTTGACATTGATGGTGCTTTCAGTCCAGCCGATACGGAACTTAGCGGTTACCGGAACCTTTACGGCAGCCTTAACCCGGCGAACAATTTCTGCGGCCAGTGGCGGGTTCTTCATCAGAGCCGAGCCGGCCCCGGTTTTTACCACCTTGGCAACCGGGCAGCCCATGTTGATGTCGATGATGTCGCAGATGTTGAGCTCGTCGATAATAGCGGCGGCTCTGGCCATGATTTCTGGGTCGGCACCGAACAGCTGCACGGCATAGGGCCGCGCCTGGGCCTGGAATCGCACCATGTCGATTGTCTGGCGGCTACGATAGGTTATGGCTCTGGCGCTGGCGAGTTCTGATACGGTAAAGCCCGCGCCAAGACGAGAGCACAGCAACCGGAAAGTTCCGTCTGTAACTCCGGCCATCGGCGCAAGAACCAGGTTGTTTGGCAATACGACATTGCCGATTTTCACCGGTTTGACTATATGAGAAAGTGGCCGGTTGGGCAGGGGAGTTTGAAAAGAATTGTCGAATGGCGTGGCCGGGTCATCGAGCCAGCCGGGCAGGGCTGCTGAGGTCATCCGGTTTTTTCGGCAATACTGTCGTTGTAGATGAAAGAGCAGTTGCGGCCGCGCCCTTTACATTCGTAGAGCGCCATGTCTGCTTTCTTGATCAGAACGCTTTTGACGCTTGCATGATCAGGGAAGGTGGAAACGCCCAGCGAAATGGTAACCTTGAGGGCTTTTTCCTGCCCCGGAAAATCGTAGGCTTCGACGGTTTTGCGCAGACGTTCGGCGACGAGATGGGCGCCCTTGGCGTCAGTCTCGGGCAGAATGATGGCGAATTCTTCACCGCCGTAACGGGCCGGAATATCGACAGTTTCACGAACAGTCTGTTTGGTGAGCTTGGCAACTTCGATAAGCACGACGTCGCCCTGTTGGTGCCCGTAGGTGTCGTTGAATTTCTTGAAATGGTCGATATCGAAGAGTATGAGCGAGCAGGCAGTGTGATAACGCTTGGCTCTGACAATTTCTTCTTCGAGACGTGCCTGAAAATAGCGATGAATGAACAATTTGGTGAGACCATCGGTAATGGCCAGTTCATACAAGCGCGCATGCTCTACGGCCATAGCTGCCTGCTGGGCCAGGGCTTCGAGCAGACGCTGGTCTTCTTCGGTGAAAGGTTCGCTGTTAACCTTGTTTACCCCGTTGATAACGCCGGTAACACGGTCTTTGATCTTCAACGGCACCGAAATGAGGTTTGAAATGGTTTTTTCGAATTCAAGGTTGTTATCGTAGCTCTTGAAAAGCGGGTCTTTGTGACCGTCATTGACGATAATGCTGTTGCCGGTCTTGAGAACCGTGCCGGCGACACCTTCACCCGACTTGATCTTAACGGTTGAATGCGGCTGAACGCCTTCCTGACCTTCTTTGAGGCCAAAAACGATCTTGGTTTCGAGCTCGTCTGAGCCGACTCCGGACTGCAGCATGATCGAGCAGCGCTCGGCTCTGATGGCCTTGCCGGCCATTTCCAGAATCTGCTTGATCAGCTTGTCGGTGTCACTCTGAAAGTTCATAGCCTGGCTGGCTTTGAACAGGGTTTCGATTTCGAATATCTTACGGTCAAGAGCCTTGTTGTTGGCTTCGAGAGCATCGAGCATTTCGTTGAAACGGTAAGCGAGGGTGCCGATTTCGTCTTCAGAAACCGCCTTGATACGGTAGCTGAGATTGCCGCTTTCGATTACCTGGGTGCCTTCGATGAGGTTGTCGAGGCCGCGGGTGATGAATTTGGCAAGAATTACCGAAAGAATGATGCCGGCAAGCAGGCCAACCATCGAGATCAGAACGATATGCTGCCGGCTTACCGATTTGGCTTCGGTCAGGCGGTCGAAGCCGAAACGCAGAATGACAGTGCCGAAGCGTGAAGTCCCAACCTTGATCGGCGCAATGTAATCAACATAGCTGCCATCGGCTCCGAGCATGCGGGTCGGCGTTTCTATACTGTCGATTTTGCTGCGCATCGGTTCGCCGATAATCTGACCAAGCAGGCTCTCGGCGTCGCCACGCAGGCGGTGCGCCAGATAGCGGCCGTCGATATCGAGAATCGAGATTTCGTGAATATCCTGGCCGCCGGCGATAATGCGTTCGGTGTAGGGAACCAGCGCGTCGTATGACTGGCTGATGATCGGGTCCTGGCAGGCAATCGCGAGTGTCGATGAAAGGAGCAGGCCGGACTGGTCCATGGAGCTGGTGAGCAGCGATTCTTCGCGCAGTGAAGTATTGACTGAATTCAAAACGATGATAAGCCCTACAAGGAGGGCTATACCAGAAATGAATTTAAGTTTTATCGAGAATCGGTTAGCTGATTCTGACTTTTTCACTGGCGCGGTCCGGGTTAGTTGCCTTTCTGCTGGTGCTGATTAAGAAGGTTCTGAACCTTTTCAATGTAATCGTAATCTTTGTTGTCTGCAGGAACGAAGCCATCGACGTCGGTAAGGTCGTCGAGGATTTCTTTGCCATCGGCTGACTTCTTGTTGAGGTCGAGAAGAGCCTGTTTGATCTTTTCGATGAGATCGGGCGGCAGGCTCTTGCGCACGACGATCGGCTCATTGGAAATATCAGGCGTGGTGGCAAGAAGAATCAGTTCGTCTTTTTTGCTCTTGTCGCGCAGGGTGTTACGGGCATCGTCGTAGCAGGCGCCGGCATCGTATTTGCCGAGCAGTACATTGAGAACGACCGCGTCGTGTTTGTTCAGAAAGGCAGCTTCGTCGAAGTCTTTTTCAGGGTTGATGCCGGCTTCGAGCAACAGCGATTTCGGGAAAATGTAGCCAGAGGCTGATTCTTTTTCGACCCAGGCGAATTTTTTGCCTTTCAGATCTTTGAGGCTTTTGATGCCGCTGTCCTGGCGGGCGATGATGATGCCGCGATATGAGGTGGTGCCGAAACGTATTGGCTTGACCAGCAGCTGAATATCAGGGTTATTGCGGGCTTCAACCGAAGTCATGGTTGCCAGCCAGGCGATGTCAATTTCGCCCTTGACCAGAAGATTCATGATGCCGGCGTAGTCTGAAGCTGTCTGCAGGCGGGTCTGCTTGACGCCAAGTTTCTTGGTCAGATAATCGAGAAACTTGTTGTGCTTCTGCACCATTTCTGAGGAATTCGTGAAGGGGATTCTTCCGAGTTTCAGAACGGTATTGCTGTAAGGTGAAGCAGAGGCGGTTTCAGCCGGTTGCTGTGAAGCGGGCTGGGTCGCCGGGGTCTGGGTTGAATCGGCAGGTTTCTTTTCACCGCCGCCACAACCAATTAAAGTTGCAGCCAGCATAATCATCATGGCAAAGCCGGCAAAATTTTTCCCCATCGCAATTTCTCCCATTTTCAGAACTGTTCGCATATGTATACCACAAATTAAAAATTATTTACCACAAATTATTGTTTGTTGATTGGCAGGTCAACAATAAACTCGATGATCTTTTCGCTGGCTTTGGTCTGCACCTCAAGCTCTCCGAAATCTTCAAGGAACTTGAGATTAGAAACCGGCGGAATTCCTTTGTCTCGCAGCAGTGGAGACTGCAGGAATCTCTGCAGCTGGTTGTTGAAGTCGGCAAATTTGACTTTCCAGAAGCGCTTGAGATTTTTTACTGCCCGGGCACCCTTGGCTTTGCCGGCTTTGACATTGAGGATATGGCTGATTTCCTTTACCAGATTTTTCTTGCCGGTGGCGAGAACGAGAAAATTCTCGGCAAGTCCGGCATAGACCGAAATCTGCGGAAACATGAAATAGCTGAGTTTGACCAGCGAAATTTTATCTTCGTCCATGATCTGGGTAAATATACCGGTCTGCATGCAAAGAGTTTTTAGTTTTTCGAGATTATCGCGCAGCTTGTTGATTTCGGGTACTGGTGCCGCGAATCTTACATCGGGCAGACCACCGTCGCCGGTCGGTTCGAGGTTAACGTAGAGAACGCTTTCGCGGGCGGTATTGGCAAGAATGTCTTTCTCAAAATCGAGCCCGGCCGAGGCAACCATCTGAATAATGGTGTCTGACTGCGGTACGGCCTTTATGTTTTTCATCGTTTCAGCGGGGTCTTCAATCGGGTGTGTCTGAGCAAAAAGCATCAGCGAATCTTCGTTGATGAAATCGCCGATCGTCAGATTGTGTTCAATCTGTTTGCTGCCGAGATTGCCGGCGTTTGAAACGATGTTAACCCGGCCGAAAAAGCCGTTCAAAGAGACGACAGCAGCGCCTACCAGATAATCAGATGCATCGAGCATCGGAATGATCTGGTTTTCGATGCGATAAAGCTGCTGTGGTTTAAGTTTTTTGGCCGAATCGGGGTGTACTGTCATGGTTTTAAGAACTTTTTTGAGGTTTTTGCTTTCACAGGCCATTTTTATGATCAGCGACTGAGAAGCTGGCCGACAATCTGCCAGAAGCTTGTCAAAATCAGCTGCATAACCGCTGAGAAGCTCTTCGGTATGCTGCTTCTGCTCGGTTGTCAGGTATAGAGTTGTTTGTGGCTTGAGAAAGTCAGGGGTGCCGATCGAGGCGGGGTTGAAAAACGATGCCGCCTTGAGGTCGGCCTGGCCGGCAGGCCAGTCTTTATTAATCGCTCTGCCGAGTCTTCTCAGGATTTCGTATGGATTGTTGCCGGGCTCAGAGAGAAAATTGCCGGCTCTTTCAATCTGAAAAGCCATTATTACCTGGTCAGAGATGCCGGCGCCTGCAGTACCGGAAGCCGTTTCTGCACCCCGGACCGGAAAAAAGGATGAAATGATCAAGATTGCCAGAAACAGAAAAACAACCTTACGCCCCTGATTGAACATGGTTTGCCTTCTCCTGACTTTTAAGGTTTACACAGGTTTTTCGGCATTTTAACATCAGGACGGCAAATTCTCAACTTCAACGATATTGTTGCTGTGATCTTGCGGGCATGATAACCTGTTGGTGTCGAATCTAAATTTATCTGGTCAGCTGATGTTAAATTTTATGACTGCCGGGTCATCAGAAAAGCAGAAACTGGCCGGGGCCCGGCACGGGTTCATTCTCTACATAGTCATGGCCGTGCTGCTGGCACTGGCAATTCTCGCTTTTGCCCTTAACAGCTTCAAGCAGGGTGCCGTAACTCAGCTGGCCCGCACGGTCGACCAGAACCGCCTGGCCCTTCTGGCTCAATCAGCCAATGCCGAAGTTGTGGCCATGATTCGCAGTCAGGTTAACAGCGACAGCAGCAGCAGTATTTTTTCAAGATTCCGGTCGATCTTTCCAGAATCAGCTCCAGCTGCGACCCTTAACTCAGACATTCTGCTTGTATCTGATTTTGAACCACAACAGACCATGCAGATGGCTCAGTCAGCCGGTTACCCTCTGCAAATCAAAAGTCGGGCAATTCTAAAGGTTTATCGCAAAGCGGAATACAACTCTGTTTCTGCTTTCAATGGCTATCTCGATGTTTATTCACAGGCATTTCGCGATGGCGGTGAAGATCACGTGATCGAAGCGCATCAGAGACACGACGTAAGATTGCTCGACGTGCGCCACAACCTCGACAGATACGCCCTTTTTGTTAAAAACTATTCGCCTGATTACAACAATACATCGCGGCGCATCATCGTTCAGGGAATCAACCCTGTCGGTGCTCATATTTCCAGGGTTTATCTCGGCAACGAGAACTACCCTGATTGCCGCGACAGCGAGAAGAATCTGTGGCTCGACCTGAGTTTCGCTGAGAACAGGGATCTGCCGGGGTTTTCCGAACTGTTTAATTTTTCGGCATTGCAGAAGTTTCCGGGCGGTTCAGGCGAAAGCAGTCTTTTAACCTTCAAAGAAACTCAATTTTCAAGTCTTTCAGGCATTACCGTCGATCAGTTTTATCGAGTTAAGGCGGTTATGCGCATTTATGAGGTGTTTGTCAACGATGCCGCCGACGGTTGTGTCGGCAAACGCCAGGATTTTAAGACCGGCGACGACCTGAAAAAGAAATGCGCCGACTCAAAGAAACAATCAAACAGCAACGCAGCCAGTTACCAGATATGCGAAGATTTTGAAAAAAATGCCTCTGGCTTCGACTATTCGAAATGTTCTGGCTTCAAAAAGATTCTCAACACCTGTATCGTCGAATGGAAGTATCACCATGGCTATGTTGATGCAGCCGGAGTCTGGGATGTCGATGGCTACGAGCGTCCGAATCTGCCAAATCCGCGTCAGTGGGTAACAGCACTTGCCTATAAAGGTCTTTCAGACCTTTCTGAAGAATTTGGCAAAAAAGGTCCGTTTTTCAATGCCTACCTCGACAAAAAGGGTGACGAGGCGTCTGACAGCTCCTCAAAAATATACAACTCTGAAAGAATGCGGGTTGGGCGTATGATGAAGCTTTATGGTTACGACAACAGAACTCCGGTTCTGGTTGAGGGGCCGGCATTTCTGCGCTTTTTCAAAATTGCCTATCTTGATACCTTTACCAAGCAGATTGACTTCTTCGACCAGAAAAAAGATGTAATTCCAGAACCGGTTCCTCTTGCTTTCCGCCGGCCTCAGCTGAAACCGAAAACCTTTCTCAATACAGAGCTCGGCAATCAGCTTGCCGCCTCACCTTATTTTTCTGACAAAATGATGATGAGCGGATCGATCGACCATATCTCGGTAAATGCCCTGCTCGGAAAAAGCGTAACCTTCTATGATGGTGAGCGCAAGCCGGTAACCATCAACCCTTTGACTACTCCGGCCCCGACTTTTCTGCACCCGGTTCAAAAACCTTCGGCCACCCCGGCGCCGGCCCGCATGTTTGGCCGCCTTGTCGATTTTAAAACCGCAAGCTATAACTACCCCTCGCCGAAGGAATTTATCGAGAATCGGGTCGCTACGGTAGATGGCAAAAAGACCATGTTTCTCGATGGTCTGATTTACATTGAAGCGGGCGATCTGGAT
>JAKQKW010000172.1 GCA_029560455.1 Candidatus Rifleibacteriota bacterium | reverse complement strand
GAGAACCTGCGGCTGGATCACCTCCTTTCTATGGAGATCATGTTATCTGGCATAGGTCCGATGCAAATCGGCAGCGCAGTAACGGATTTTCGTCGAGCTTGGAAGAATTTTTAAAGCCTTTCGATCTTTATTCATAAATTTAACAGGGCTGAGTTCAAACGAACTCAGCCCTGTTTGCTTTTAGCCTATCACGAAATCGCCCAGGCAGAACTAACAGGCAGTTTTACTGAGAAATTTTGCGCGCCTGAAGCGAATTTTCTGTAGAATTAGATAGGGTCAGGCCTGAAAATTATTTTCGGTAAAACAATTTTATTGAGAAAGATTACAACATGAGCAAAAGAAAAATTTTGATGGCTTTAATTTCGCTGGTGGTATTGGTTTCCTGCGTGTGGCTTTATTGCGGGACTTTTCAATTAATGAATCCGCCTTACCTGCTCTGGATATATTCTGACAATGAATGCCCGGTGGATTATTATGAAAAGTATGTTTTTGCAGATCCTTTCAAATCGCGAATAATCGACGGTCTTTCGCTTGCTGAAATTAAAAAGCGTTTTCCGGCTATCGTTGATGGCGATGATTTTCCCAAAGATTCTTATCGCGGAAATCTTCTGCAGAATTGGCGAAATCGCGATGATTACAAAGACAAGAGCCTGAAGATATTCTGGTTTGATAATGCTCCGAATAGAATGGGATGGGCAATAACCATTGTAAATGATAAGGGCTCACAGATTTACCCGATGAAGGGATAAACCAGGGGTTTTACCTGGCAAAAACATTTTCTGATAACTAGAAATACCCGGGTTATAAAATGTAACATTCGTTGCAGAATTTAAAGTTATATTCGGCTCATTGTCCGCTGATGACTGATCTTATATAATGTGACCCGGGTATAATTTGAAAAAATACATTAAATCACAGATGCTGCTGTCGTTGCTGGTTCTGGCTGCCAGCTTTATCGGGGCCGCCGGGCCGGTTGTGGCACTTGACCTGGAGAGGCTTTTCCCACAGCGGCTTGACCGGGCTTTTTATGAGCAGTTGATCGACAGGCAAGGTCATGAACGCGCAGTTTTTCTGACCGCGGGCCAGCGCGAAATTATTTTTTATATGCGATATGCCGAAGGTGGCTTTGTTCTGCGTGGCCAGCTTGAGGCATCTGAAGATAGACTGCTCGCATCTGCCTTTGAAAAAGCAGAGACCGTGATTTTTTCGCCGCTTAAAGCCGATGGCACCCCTCTCTACCGTCGCGGCACCGCCCGGCGCCTTAGTTTAAAGCTTTCTGGCGGTCGCGTCGCGGCAGTTGTTTACGTGCAACGTTTTATTAACGGTGTGCCCAATGATTGTTTTGTCTGTGATGCCGGCTATATCGAGATTGCGCCTGGCAGCACGCCACCTTCTGAGTCTGAGCTCTCTGAACTTTTTGGCAGGCTGACTGCCGGCGCGATGACACTCAGCCGGCAGGTGGCTTTGAACAGATACTACATGTATCGTGACAACTATCTTGGCCCGGTCGAAAGGTTTGCGACGGCTGAATACCCCGACCTTCTCGCCGGGCCTGCTCACAAGGTGACTTTTTATAAGTCTCTGCGCGATAATCGGTTAAAGGCACACAAAGACAAGAAGCTTACGATCGGGCTTCTGGCAGAACATCGCTTTCTTCTTTCTCAGGATCTGCGTCTAAAGCTTGGCATGGTGCCGTCGACTGTCGTGCTGAAACCTGAAAATCTTGATAACAGCGATCTTGGCAGTGGCCAGAATCATATGGTTTTTCTGACCCTCGGCCCCGGAATCAACTATTTCGATGACCCATGGCAGCAGCCGCGTGAGAATGTTCCATGCCCACGCATGATTTTTCATCGGGATGCCCTCAGGTTTGAAAAAATGCAGGTTTTTCCAACCTATAGTATTGAGCCAGGGGCGAAAGGGATTGGGCGATTGCAGTCTATAAACGGTTTTCAGAATGGTCTGGCCTGCAACGCTTCTTTTACTGAAGCCGTGTGGCCTGACGAGAACAGAAAAAGCCAGTTTCTGGGAAAAATAGAAGATGCTTTGTGCCGCTACGGTTTGCTCAATGATTCGCCAGATCTCGAGCCCGGTTTTGTTTTTGAAGACAGATTGTTCAACGGCAATATTGTCAATAATGAGCTAAGGCTGCATCACGCTCTTGCCGTGCGCGATCTCATGACCGCAGTAATTGTTCCGCCGGGCATGAAAAAATCATACGATCTGCATTATCGCATTGTCATGCGAGGCACAGCCCCCCACTGGGATTTCAACTGTGGCATTCACTTCCATGATCTGTTTATCGAAGCTGTCGAACCCTCTGACAAGGCATTCAGGGCGGCATGGCTGATGCTTGTGGTTCGCGAAACTCACCCGGCGGTTTATCGACTTCTGAAAAATGCCAGGGCATTGGGGCGAAACATGGCTTTCATGAAAATAGCCGGGATTATTTCTGACAGCGCAGCCAGACAGGGGCGCAGCTACTTCGAAACGCCATATTTCAGGGCATATCAGAAGCTCGATCGTGAGCGAAATCAGCTTTGGCTCGATTATCTTGAAGCCTGTCGGGAAGGGCGTTCAGATGCTGACGGGCTGCTGCATAAATATCGTGCATACTATGACAGGATGAAAACCTTATGCGATTAACCGTTTCTTTTGCGAAAAGGCGATATGAACAAGGGTTCGCCCGCCGTTGTGTTTTTTGTGTTCTTTCATGTTTTATCTTTGTCGCGATCTTTACGCCTGTTTTGCTGGCAGAGGTAAACAGGGTAAAAGCGGAATTCAGAAAATATGAAAGAATAGATACCGATACAATCCTTTTTAAATCCGGGGTCGGTCACGGAATAACTCTGGCTGACGGTGAAGCGGTTGAGTTTGTGATTCCTGAAGAATTCAGAGGCCGGCTGCCTAATTACTCAGTGATAAAGCATCGCAAAGATCCCAGTTTTATTGATGACCCGCTGGCTTATGACGAGAACAGCCCCTGGATATCTGTCTATTACCGAGATTTAGTCACAGGCTTCTGGCACGTCTGGCAAGACCAGTTCGGCCCGGAAAAGCGTGCTGCTGTCGCGCCATGGTTCAAACCGAAACAGAACACTCTATACAATTTTCCTGAGTATGTCGGGCGCTTCAGCCCTGACAGAGTCAGGGTCGTGAACCGCGGCAGCGGTGACCTGAGCCGGGCGGTCGCTTCGGTCAACAGTCTTGAAATTGTTTATCTGACCGCCGAAGAGCGCTGTGTTGGGGCAAACAAAACCCTGGCAGCCAATGCTCTGGTAAAAAATACGCTGACCATCGAATACAGTGTTTCCAGTAAAAACGGAGTCGAGCTAAGACCGGGGCATAGCATCGAGTTTGTTTTTTCGGCCGAATTTTCCGGTCGCAATATTGCCAGCGTGATTTTAAAGCATCGAAAAGACCAGGCATTTGCTGCTGACCCTGAGAATTACGAAGCCTTTGACCCGGACGCGGCCTATATTCTCTGTGAAGCCAGAAGTTCAATTGATAAAAACTGGTATAGATGGGCCGATCGCAGCAGCTTTGCAAAATTTTCCGAAGTCAGAACGCCAGATAACCCTGAGAATGAGACACTTCATAACGGTTTGAGAACTTTCGGCCGCATCGAGCCTGATCGCTTCAGAATAACCAATGTGGCTAAAGGCAACCCCGACAGGGCCATTGCCAGTTTTCACGGTCTTGAGATTGTTTTTGAGCCGGCCGCTTCTGTTACACACAGAATCGAAAAAATATTCACTCATGAAACGGCTTTCAGTAATGCAAAAGCAGGAACTCCCGTGCCTTTGCTTGGCGGCGGGCCGAGACTCGGCGGCAGATTCCCCGGGGCTGTGCTGCTTGGACCCGGCAGAAAAGAGCGGGTGGCTGCTCTCGCGTCGCTTCCTGAACAGCACCGCTTTGCAGTCTGTGAAGACACTGCGCCGGCAGTTGTCAATGCCGATGGCTCGCTGCAAATACCTTTGCCCGGCAAATATCATGTTCAGCAGGTTGAGCTGGCAATTGGCGATCTCGACGTTACCAGTCTTGAGTTCAACAAAGACGGCTATTTTGGCAGATCCGGCAGTGCTCAGGTTTCGGTCTGCATACTTAAAAGCGATGGTCAGCGAATTGAGCTGCTGAAAGACGGCAATGTCGGCATGGTCGGCTGGATCACCTGTGGCGGCCCGCTTGAAAATTATGTCACAGACAGCGGCGACAGCCTGCTGATCAGCGTTGAAAATGATGTGGCAATGCTCATGGCTTACGGCATTTCTCTGTCTGATGCCGGCTTGCCGTCTTCACAAACCAGAAATTGAAACCGCAAAAGGAGAAATTATATGTCTTCTGCGTATTCACTGATCTGTTCGAGAGAGGTTGAATGCGGACCCTTTAAGGTAATCGAGTTTATTCCTGACTCGCCGGAATTTGAAGACAAGGACTGGAGTGAGTTTTCATCGGGCATGGCCGATGCGGTTTACCTTGCCGAACAGGAAAATGTCGGTTTCTTTCACTACGAGCACTGGCAAAATGGCTCTCTGGTCAGAAGGCTGAAATATAACGACGACTACTTCTGGCTTGCTGCTGATGGTGAGCCAGAGCTCTGGGAAAAGGAACTTTTGTTTTCGCCCGCAAATCTCGAAATAATATTAAAGAGCAACGACAGTGACCGGGATGCGGATATCAGAAGTTACTGGGAAAAAGGGCACATTCAGGCCGAAGATTCTTTTCCGATCATCGTGGGGCCGATAAACATAATCAAAATAATCAACGATTTCTGGAAGCTTCCGAAGGATTTTTGAAAACCTGACTCGTTTTGGCTTTTGCATCGCAAAACTGCCTGCAAAAAACCGCGAAACTCTTCAGAAGAGCTTCGCGGTTTTTTGCTTTTACAAATTGCAGCCGGAGCCGCTCAATCAATCAGACCAGGCCGGCCTTTTTCAGTTCTTCGCGGAGAACGCCGTATTCGACCTTTGAGCGATGGCGCAGGTCCATCGGAATGTCGGGGTGGAAAATCACCTGATCGACGGGTATTTCGTTCTTCGTCATGACCCGGCGAATTTCGGCTTCGCGTTCGGCGCAGAGCTTTTTATCGTTTATTTCAGCGTTGTTTTTCGGGGCAATGACGCAGACGGTTTTTTCACCGAGTTTGCTGTCAGGAACGCCGAGATAGGCTGCAAGGCGGGTATATGGCTGGCGTTTCAGCACTACTTCGGCCTGCACAGGGAAAAGATACTTGCCATCGCGCTCGATGACGTTGTGAATGCGGCCAACGATCCAGACGTTGCCTTTCTGGTCGAGGCGGCCGAGGTCACCGGTTCGATGCCAGACGATGTCTTTGTGGTCGCGGATTTTCGAAGTCTTGAACGCTTCAGGGTTGTTGTAATAGCTGCGACAGACGTGCTCGCCGGCTACCAGCAGTTCACCGACGCTGCCATGCGGAACCTCGAGGTCTGCCCACTGCTTGTCAGAAGAGATTTCGATCGGGCCGCGCACGATTTTGATGAACTTGTACTGAAGGCCATGTGCGAAATGCCCGACGTTGACGCCGGCATCGACTAGCTCGGGATCATCTTCGGTGACGCTTCGCTGGGCAAGCATTTCCTGGCCGGTGATATGTGTCATCGGTTCAGCTTCTGTCGAGCCATACATAACGACCAGCTCGGCGTTTGGCGCGATTTTTTTAAATTCTTCGACGACATCGCGCGACACGGCGGCACCACCAGCTGCGACCCGGCGCAGACCCGGCAGGGTTTTTCCCTTTTCGAGGCAGTATTTGTTCAAGCCGTTGAGCAGCGAGGGGTTCAGCGTCAGAGTGGTGATGTTCTCGCCGGTAATTTGCGTGTAAAGCACATAAGCGTCGTTGTCGGCTGGTTCAGCGACGTTGATGGCCGGCAGAATCGTGGTTACGCCAGCTGCCAGGTTGTTCAGAGAGAAAATCGGAAAGACCGGCAGGTCGAGGTCGCTTTTTTCGTATGGCAGACAGCTATCGATGGCGTAATGCTGCCCCGCAAGGAAGCGATGTGAACGGTCGGCGCCTTTGGGGGTGCCGGAAGAGCCGGTGGTAAATGTGATGAGCGCGGTGTGTTCCTGTTCGACCGGAACCGGTTCAGCGGCTTCGGGTGTTTCGAGAAGCTCTTCGAAGCGGGCAGTCCATTTTTTCGTGCAGGGGCCCATGTTAATCTTTACCGGAATGGCTTCGAGAGCAGGCTGGCCGTTGCCCATGGCAAAACCACGTTCGCCTGAAAGCCAGACTTTGGGCTTGCAGAGGTCGGCGACGTAGCCAAGCTGGTCAGCGCGGGCGAATGAATCGAGGAAAATACATCTGACCCCGAGCATCTGAAAAGCGAACATACCGGCATAGAGCCACGGAATCATCGGTACATACACCAGAGCGCAGTCGCCCTTCTGAACGCCAAGCTTTTTATAGCCGGCAGCGACATGAACAACCATGTCGTAGATGTTTTTGTAGGTAAAAGTGTCGTGCGTCAGGGTTCTGGCAAACGGGTTGTAGTCGAACCAGATTTTGTTCTTGGTGTTGACCCATTTCATGCAGACTCTGTCGGGATGCTTCTCAAGGTGGTCCTGCAGGAAGCAGAAACAGTTGTTGCGAAGGCTTTCTTTGCCGATGTCATAACCAATTTTTGGAAGTGCCATTACCGACTCCTTAAAGATCTATGAATACCTTGATACCCGACCGGGCTTCAATGTGGGTCTTAACAGGGCGTGGCCTCCGTCATCAATCCCCACGGTTGTCTGGTTTCGAGACTTTTTCCAGAGAATCTGCATTTGCTTTGTTAACTGCCACGGATAAGAATTATTTTTGCAAACCAAGGATAACACTCTTCTTTTCTTCGTGCAAAGCAAGCTTTTTCTTTCAGCCGGAAATCGAATATATTCTGGCAAGAGCGTTCAGCGGCAATTCATCGCCGGGTTTGTCTGGACTTGTGTTCCTGATAACGTATATAATTTTATTTTCAATATGATGTGATCGTTTATAGAAGGCAGACAATAAAATTTCCGCACTGGAGTTGCCAATGACAGAAAAAATTGAACTCAGAGCCCTGTCTCATGATAATTTTGCCGATTTTGAAAAGCTTACGGTTGGTGGCAAGCACGGCGGCTGTTACTGCGCTTTCTGGCATCAGAAGTTCAATTCTGTTGAAGAATGGCATCAACGCGAGCGCGAAGCTCCTGAAAAGAACCGCGAATGTATGCGCCAGAGGGTAGATTCAGGTTTTCATGTCGGAGTTCTTGCCTATGAGTCTGGCAAGCTGGCCGGCTGGATTTCTGTCAGCCCGGTCTCCGAAGTTTACTGGGCCTGGCGACGGGTGCCGGCTCTGGCAGACAAGGCCAGAACCACGGCATGCATTACCTGCATCGCGCTTGCCCCGGAATTCAGAGGCAAAGGCTATCAGAAGCTCATCCTCAAAAGCCTGTGCGAGTATGGCAAAAAACTCGGCTGGGAAGCCATAGAGGGCTATCCATTCGACAGCGAGGCGGTAGAAAAGCTGGGGGCCGACGTTCACTGGCCGGGCCTGATAAAAGGGTTTACTGAGGCCGGTTTCACCAGAGTGGCCCCGCACTGGCTGAGCAACGACCAGGCCCCACGCTCAATATATTCTATCAAGCTTTAAGAAGAGGCTGGCATAAGCAGGTAAAATTCATGTTTATCGATAAAGAGCTGATAAGGGAAAAAGCGATCTCTCTCGGTGCCGATGCCTGCGGTTTTGCTGCCGTCGAAAGGTTTGCAGACGCGCCTGCAGGATTCAAGCCAGGAGATATATACGAAGCGACCAGATCTGTAATCGTTTTTCTTAAAGTCATTCCATCTGAAATTCTTGATTGCCTCAATCCTGTGCCATACACAGGAACTGCTTTTCTACTATATCAGGAGATAGATCGACTGGGTCTTTCTTTGGTTCGCTTTTTAAATACCTGCAACATAAAGGCGGTTCCGATTCCGTGTGATACACCATACGTTCACTGGGAGTCAGAAAAGAAGCGCGGAATGGGCATACTTTCGATGCGGCACGCCGCGTATATGGCTGGTCTTGGCTATCTTGGAAAAAGCACTCTGCTGATCAACCCGAAATTCGGCAATATGGTTTACATCGGGGCAGTGTTGACCGGCCAGGCCTTCGATTCTGACCCGATGCTGAATGATTCGTGTCCGCAGAATTGCCGCATCTGCCTGGATGCCTGCCCGGCCGGAGCCTTGAATGGCGAAACGGTTAATCAGCAGCTTTGCCGTCCAGAATCATTTTACACCAATGAACGCGGTTTTACTCTTTATGACTGCTGTAACTGCCGTAAGAAGTGCCCCAGAAAAAACGGGTATCATGAAAATCTTCATGGCTGACAGACTCAGCGCTGCGATGCCGGTCTGAAAAACTCAGAGTTCGATTTCGTCTTTTGCCGGCGGGTAAAGAATTACGGCTTTTTTCTTGTCGACGACCTGGCCGGCGTTTTTGTTGTCGCTCCACTGCAGTTTGATTTTTTTACCCTGCTGCAGCGCGGTCAGGTAGATCGTGACTTTTTTCGGCGTCGGTTTTGTCACGTTGAACCACACTTCTTCGCCTTCTTCTTCGTCGTAGTAATGGTCGTAAATCGGCAGGGCCGGATCAAGTTTTTCGAGGGCTTTGATCATATCAGCAACGGTAAATTCTTTTTTAGACGGCATAGGGAAATTCCTTTCGAGGCTTTGGCAAAGGTCGCAGTCTGGCAATGCTGCATGGTTTTGCGGTTTTGCCATTTTATCACACTTTTCGCGGAAGCAGAGAAAATGGTAAGATCCGATATGTCATTGCGACCTGTTGCTGGCACGTAGAAGAAAAAGGAATACCCGCATGGAAAAAATCAGTTTTTTGCAGCTTAAACAGCCTTCTGAAGAAATTGCTGCGGCATTCACGCGTTGGGAAAGCGATTTGGAGCTGGTTCCATTTTCGCGACCGAACCAAAGCCAGGAAGATATTGAAAAGGTCGAGACTGTGACGGTTGAAGCGCTTGCGCGCCGGCTTGAACGCAATACTATCTTTCTGATCTATTCTGGCAGAAAACTGGTTGGAGAAATTAACTATCAGATCGACCCGCCGCAACTTTTCAAGAAAGTTGAAGGAACCGCCTGGGTCGGCATAACGATTGGAGAAAAAGAAGCCAGAGGCAGGGGAATCGGCGTTAAGGCTATGCAGTTTCTTGAAAAACAGATTCTCGATGCCGGATTAAAGCGGATTGAACTTGGCGTTTTCGAATTCAACAAGCCGGCAATCGCTCTTTACCAGAAAATGGGATATGCCGAAATCGGTAGAATTAAAGACTTTACCTTCTGGAATGGGCGAATGTGGCAGGATATCCGCATGGAAAAGTTTCCGGGGCATTATTGATAACTGCAAATCGAAAGCAGAATCGTTTGTAATGTAGGCACGGGGAGAAGTCGGGATTGCTTTTTCGTAAGCTTGTGAGCGAAGCGAATCGCTGGAGAAAAAGCAACCCGACTGATAGACCGGGCCGACGAACCGGTTCAACTTTGTTTCTGCAGTAATCAATAATTGTCTGTTTGTAAATGGATGGGTGTTTTTATAACGAGGTAATTGAATGAACCATTTTGAAACCCTGCTGCTGATTGCCCGCAGAAAGGCAGTTATCGATGCTGACAGCAAATGGTCGGAAGGTGCCGGAACCTATCTTGGCGAAATGAACAACGAAATAGCAGAAGTCTGCGCGGAACTGTCTACGGGGCGCCAGTGTTATCTTGAAGATGAGCTGGGAGACGTTCTCTGGGATTACCTGAACGCTTTGGCCGCGCTCGAAAAAAGCCACGGCATCAGTGTTGAAAATGTCCTGCAGCGTGCCTGCAGAAAATACGAAGAGCGAATTTCCGGCATCGAAAACGGCGAGTTGTGGAAAGACATCAAAGACCGGCAAAAATTGGCACTGGAAAAAGAGCAAAAAGATATTTCCGTCGCAAAAAAAAGAGGGGTAAACTGACCCATTAAAAAAGATTAAAAGGAGCAGAAACAATGAAGCAACTTAGAGGAATTTTCAGCATACATCTGGTTTTAACTTTTGTGCTGCTTATTATCAGCAATACCTGTCTGGCGACCAGTTCGAAAACTGTTGAGGCTGTGTGCCCTGTCTGTGCCAACCAGTTTTCCGCATCCAAGCTGATGTCAACAAACAACCTGGGTGGATATGATTCAGATCTCTGCTCCAATGCAAGGGGTTATTCGCCGCTGATGAGCATGATCTGGGGGTGTCCGGTGTGCAACTTCTGCGGCTACAGCGACGAGTTTGAAGAAAAACTCTCTGATACCAGAAAAAATGAGCTGAAAAGCTGGTTGGCAAATGATATTAAAGTTGAAAAAAAAGGGCCGGAAAATCGCTACGACGCGATTCCGGCGCAGACCCGCTATGAAGTAGCCGCCCGGATTGCTGAAATGAGCAAAAAGCCGGCGCTAGAGACAGGCAGACTTTGGCTTAACGCGGCATGGACCTGCCGACACCTCGGCCTGATCGATGTCGCTTCCGAAGCCGCGCCTTTGACGGAAATTTCGCCTGAAAAGTGTAAAACACTCTTTCAGGCTCTTGATGATAATTCACGAAAAATCAAGCCCTCAGAAAACAGGGCCGGTGATATGGTTAAAATCCTTGCGGCAACTGCAGCCCGGGTCGATGAATTGCAGATTCCTGAAGCTGAGCAGGTTGCGGCCTATATGATGTTGGCAAAGCTTTTTCGCTCTTCAGGTGAAAATCAGCAGGCCGAAAACTTTATCGTCAGGGCGCTTGCGGCCGACAAATCCGGCCAGATAGCCCGTGAAGCAGAAGCGATAAGATTCTCCATGAAGGAAGAGGCAAGATTTCAGGCTAAAGCTGCTGAGTGGCTTGAGAAAGCTCTTACTCAGGCTGAACTGCAGGAACAGGAAAAAATTGAGCTGACTCTGACGCTTGCCGAAACCTGCCGGCGCATCGGCGACAATGATCGGGCCGAAAAGTTCTTCCTGCAGCTGTTTGATAGTAAAAAACTGCCTGAATTTTTTGTTGAGATTGCCCGCAATGCTTTCACTGCTATGGGCCGTTCGCAGTTTTTCCCCGAAGAAAAGGCGAAAATATTCGCGGCACAGAGGGTTCAGGAAGCACTTTCTCTGCTTAAAGACCCGAGAGACGGGCGCTATGTTGCTGGCTATCTGAGGGAGTGTCCTGACCGGGCGACCGTTTTCCCTGAACTGGTCAAGCTGATCAGAGGCAGCGACGAAAACGCGGCCGAAAATGCTCTTCGCTGCATGTCAGATACATCTGAAGAAGCTCTCAAAATTCAATTAGAGCTTTTTGAAAAGGGGCGTTTCGTTGATATTGTTCTTAAAAACCTGCGCGAGTCTGGCAGTCAGTTACCGGCCGAGCCTTTCGTTAAGGCCTTTTCGGCAGAAACGGCATCTGAAAGAGCCAGCAAGCTTCTCGAACTTCTCGTCGCCATTGGCGGAAAAGTCGCGAAAGATGCGATACTTGCCCGGGCAGAGAAGGAATTTTCCCCGGATGCCATTCTGACTCTCTCTAAGATTGAATCCGAAGACTACGACAGGAGAGGTTTTTACCGCAACCTGATCGTCGGCCTCATTACCTGTGACGATCTGCGGGTTATTGAAGTTCTGCAGCGCGTCATCGAGAATGCCCATGTCGATGGCATCAACAGTTTTGGCCATTCGCTTGTGGTTGAAGCCGGTACTGCCATTGAGTTCGTGATTAATCATTACCTCGGGTTTTCTATTGTTATAAAGAGAGACCGCGCGCCACAATTTGAACAGCCGGATGATACTCTTTACGAGAAGCCTTTTGCGATCGCCAGGAACAATCTCAAGGAGTGGCTGGCGGTGAATGGCGCGAAACCACGTGAGCAGATGATTGCTGATGGCTTTGTGGCCGCCGGTTATAGCATTACGCCCGCATCTGACCCGAGATGTCTGAAAGAATTGATCGCCGGTTTGTCAGACCGCCTGTATCCGATTCGCTATCACAGCTATAATGCACTTGCCAGACTGACCGGAGTAAGCTACAAACCCTTTATCGGTCGCGATCCTAAGGCCTACCCAAAGGCCTATCGCGAAATAATCTGGTTTTATACTGACTGGCTCGATAAAAATATGCCGAACCTGATTTTTAACGAAGCTAGTGGTTGCTTCGAAATCCGGGACAAGAAGTAGACACTTATGAATATCAATATCCGGCCCGAAAGTGAGGGCGACTATCGCCGCGTCGAAGAGCTAACCCGCAAGGCCTTCTGGAACCTGCATGTGCCTGGTTGCGATGAGCATTATCTGGCCCATATAATGCGTTCGCACCCGGATTTCTGCACTGATCTCGATTTTGTCGCTGAATATGAGGGCCGGGTTATCGCAAACATTATGTACACCAGGTCACATCTGGTTAACGAAAAGGGCGAAAGACTCGAAACCCTGACTTTCGGCCCGGTAAGTGTGTTGCCGGAATATCAGCGCAAGGGCGTTGGCAGCCAGTTGATAAGGCATACGGTTGAGCTGGCGGCCGCTAAAGGCATTCGGGCAATTGTAATTTTTGGGAACCCTTCAAACTACGTTAAGCACGGGTTCAAGGGTTGCAAAGATTTCAGGGTCGCGGTTTCAGAAGGAAGATACCCGACCTGTATGCTGGTTCTACCGTTGCAGAAGCAACCATGGCCGGACGGTGACTGGATTTATCATGGCAGCGAAGTTTACAATTTTGATAAAAATGCCGCTGAAGAGTTTGACAGGGGTTTTCCACCCTTTGTTAAAAAGCATATGCCATCGCAGGATGAATTTGCAATTCTCTGCCGGTCGGTCGTTCTTTAAAGCGTCGGGCTTCACGGTCGATGATGGCCGTGGATGCGGGGACGTGGGCTGTGCCCCGGCTGATGCTTGCGTTGGGGCTGTTTTCTTTGATGGTCTTGAGCATGGCCAGGTCTGCGAACGCGGGTTCGGGTTATTCTGGCAGAAGTTCCCTTGTGGGCGCGCCGGCGGGCACGTAGATAACGTCTGCGATCATAGTCGTGCCGCGGGTTGGTGATTTCACTGAAAATAACCACTCGGGTCGGGCTCTGCTGCAAGGCCGAAAATGCCAGTGGCTTCGAAGGCGGCGCATGAAAAATTGCCGGGTCAGGCCGCCAGTTGGTTCGCCGTTCAAGATCGTAAAGGGTGACCCAGCCAACCAGCGGCGTAGAAGAGTTGCTTTCACCCATGTGCATGATTCTGGCGAAATTGCTGACGACTTCGATTACCCAGATTGGTTCACCACGGGGCAACCGTCGTTCACCGACGACAAGATAGCCGGCCGTAACCCGGCTATTCTGAGTGCTTTCGCGCATGCGGCGTTCGATCGATTCGACGCGCCTGAAAGAGCTCTGAGTGCCGTTACCCGTAACCAGTTCATCGATGGCGAGGTTGATTTGAGCAACAGCAAAGGCGGCCCGCTGTTTTTCGGCAATTGCTCTGGCGCGGTCACGGCCTTCGGTTTCGCGGCGCCAGGCTTCCAGATAATTATTGAGAAGATCGAATTTTCTGGCATGCAGGTCGTGCATTTTCCTTTGATACGGGTTCAACTGCGATCGTGCTGAGGTCACTCTGGCGACCTGAATGTCGTTGAGGCGCCAGTAATCGCGAACTTCGCTCATAACCGCGGCCAGGTCATTTCTTCTGAGAACTTCCTCGAACTGGCCGACATAGAGATAGTCAGCCGGGGAAACGCCAGTCGTCAGTCTGCGGCTATTGCCGGGCTGCAGTGCTGTTTCCATGGCTGCGGTCGGAGTTGAAGCCCCATTTGCTGCTGAATTGCCACACCACGGGCAGAATCTTGCCCGGTCGGGCAGCGATCTGCCGCAATCGATACAGTAAAGACCGTATAATGGCGTGATTGCCACAAGAAGCAGCAGAACTAAAACCATTGATATCTTTTTCATGGTTTTTCTCCACTGTCCGATTTGTCTGTCCTTACCCTGAATATGTTTAAAAATCTAAAATTTTAAAGTCCATGGGATTGTTCTCCTGGGTGAGTATGACTGTCTGATCCGCATGCAATGTGGGAATTCAGGTTGATTTAAAAGCAAAAGATTTTTGTGTACATTTTTGTTGACATGTTTGAGCAGATTTGATAAACTGAACTTCCTGCCACGGCGGGGGTGACCGAAAAGTCACAAAGATCCTTGAAAATAATATCCGATGAACACATCCAATTAAAGGTCTTTTTAAATGGATTTGCGGATTGCGTGTTATTGGTGCGGCTTGCTGCGCTGATAATTGTAATCTTCAACACAGTTAAAAAGTATGAATGATCGAGTGCTTATAGGAGTAAGTTGTAAAGGGCGCACGGTGGATGCCTAGGTGCCAGGAACCGATGAAGGACGTGGCCAGCTGCGAAAAGCTGTGGGGAGCTGCAAGCG
>JAKQKW010000240.1 GCA_029560455.1 Candidatus Rifleibacteriota bacterium | reverse complement strand
TTCATTGCCTTGCCATCAGGAAGCTCGGTCTGCTCAGCCACCGGGTTTTCACCAGGACGGGTGCCGTTGGTGGCCGACGTCTGATTCGGCTGGGGTTCAAGAATTGGTTTGATGTTTCCGATTTCCATATTTCCACACTCCTTTCTTCGTGATAGAGAAATAGTACATCAGACCTGAACCCTTGAGTAAAGGTTCAGATCAGAGTTGTCACTTTTAAACTTTGGGTGGTGCGGGTGCAGCATGTTTCCGGGGTTGCCGGCCACACAGGCATACCAGAACCAGTCGCGAGCAGAAAAAGTCTCGCTGCCTGCCGTTTTTCTCTGTTTATTCAAGTTATTTTTGTCTGCCAGAAGAAAATGCTGCATGTCAGATTCCTCCTTGAATCTTGCCAGGTCGCATCCTTGCCGGAGAAAAGTGCAAAATGCAAACAGACACACTTTCCTCCTATCCTTATACTACTTATCGTCACGAACTACTCTTAAGTAACGTGCAATATTTAACACATTACCGACAATTAAGCCGATTAAACGCAATTCTTATCACATTTCATCTCAACATAACTTTTTTTCATTTATTTTCTAATGATTTCATTCGTCATCATGGCTGTTTTTTGCTGTGACCGTACACCGCAATACCAGACAGACATGTCACAAAAAAATTCGACCCGGCAGGAGAAAAATCGGCCGGCAATTTTATTTATTGAAAACACCGGCCTGAATCATGTCAAGACTGAGGTTAACGCCGGCCAGAAATGCCTTGCCGTTAATCATTTCGTCATCGGCAATGCGTTTAACCATCACTTCGCCGGCACCCTCGAAGTCGCGGGCCATAGCGTTGAAAAACTGCTGCTGCGTTTCGGTCATGCGGCCGTCGATGGCATAATTGAGCCAGTTTTTACCCCAGGTGCCGGAGCGATGCATATAGCGTCTGATCTCAACCGCCAGACGCTGAAACCACGACATTCTGAAGCGCCCGCCAAACGAAAAGCAGCGGGTGGTCAGCAGCATGCCGCACAGGGCAGCATCACCGGCCGCCACTTCCCCGGGGCCGAAACCGGCAACCCCGATGACCGGAATCTCGGCCGATTCGATCAAATGCTCACGAATCGAGCGCGACAATACCGCCAGGGGCTGCTCAAGTTCTTTAAGGAAAGCGCAATCGGGCTGGCGCAGCCGGCGATTGATCTGACTGCGGATATGGCCGGGGAAATCGCGAATGCCGATGCGCGCGTCAGAATCGAAGGTCGGTGCCGCCGCCAGGTCTAGTCGGGTCATGAACGGAATGGTAAGGCTGGTGTCTTCGAAAACCCAGCCGTCTTCGGTAATTTCCTGGGCGAGGGGGGGCAGTTTTCTGCAGAGAATAAAGTCGGGCCCGCAGCCGTGTGGAGCCGAAACGATATTGATCATTCTGCCGGTAAGCGACAGCAGGGCAATACGGCTCTCGCTGCGCAGGCGCACCGAGTATTT
>JAKQKW010000214.1 GCA_029560455.1 Candidatus Rifleibacteriota bacterium | reverse complement strand
ACCTTTTACAGCACGCTGCTCGAGATGATCGAGACGGCGGGGCTGTTTCGCTATCGGGATTTCGGGTTCATGGACATGAACGAGCCTTATTGCAGTGTCAGCGATGACAGGCCTGAAATCATACTGGCATCCGAGAAAATCGGGCATTTTCTGTTCATCAGGAAGCTGGCGCGGGAAGTCGGGGCCTCGTTCATCTGCACAAAGGGTGAGCCGGCGGTGATTTCGCTGGAATACTTTTCCGATGAACTGACGAAGAAGTGCCAGGGCAGGCCGTTGACGGTGTTCTGCATTTCGGACATCGACCCGGCCGGTTACTCGATCGAGCGCAACCTGGTGAAACGCCTGGAGAAAAACGGGCATAAGATCGCGCGGCTGATCAAGCTGGTCGATACCAGCATTTTCGAGAGTGATGATATTGCGGTGGTGAGGTTTCCGGTGGTGAGTTATGAGAAAAAGGGCCCTGTCATCAAACCGGTGTCACCGGCGACGATGAGCCAGGTAACGAAAACTCTCGACTGGTTCCGGGAGCTGCAGGACCCGCGCCTTATCAGTGAAAAAGACAAGGGCGGCGGCTGGAAGGTGGTCACGATCTGGGGCGTCGAAAGCGACGCGGCGGATCGGCGGCTTATCGAAGACTGGTTCAGAGCCAGCCTGCAGCGGCTGCTTCAGCGGGAAAAGAAAAAATCAGCCAAAAAGCTCTGAGTGGGACCCGGTTCTAGCTAAAGTCAGCGTGTCGCCTTCTATTTTGTAGACAAGAAGCCAGTCTGGTTTTATGTGCAATTCCCGATAGCCATTGTATTCGGCAATCAGTGGGTGGTCCAGGTGTTTTTCCGGGACCGACTTGCCTTCAATCAGCATGGAAAGGATTGCTTCAAGGTCTTTGAGCTTTTTACCCTGCTTGATTATACGCTTGAAGTCTTTCTTAAACTGGGTTTTGCGAATGATTTCGTTAATCACTCTGCAGGTCTTTCATCAGGTCTTTTACCGATTTGAAGGATTTGCCTTTTTCAGCCATGGCTTTTTTAGTCGTTTCGTTCGGTTCGTGCCCAAATTTGCGGCAAAGGTCGCATTCTTCAGGGTTTTCTTCAATTTCTTTGCCGACTAAAATTTTCAGTAATTCTGCAATGGTTGTTTCTTTCAAAGCGGCAATGGCTTTGAGATTTTTGTGGGTCCAGTCATCAAGCCTTACATTGAGTGTTTTCATACTATTATTATAACCAAAACAGATGTGTTTAACAATAAATATTAGCAAACTAATGTTTATTCTGTAGTTGTGTTGTTGTCATCCGTTGTCATCGAAGTGGCAGAAGCCGCTATCTCTTCAGACTTTTGAAGCCGATCGCGCGCATTCCCTGCTTTTTCAGCTGCATGTTTATCAATGGTAACTGGTGTTTGAGTCCGTCGCGGATGAATTGAACAACGTATTTTTCTTTGGTTACTGCCAGGACATCGCCGGATCTGAGTGCGGCAAGGGCGAGAGTGTGCAGGTCGCGCATCTGGTTGAATGGAACCAGGACAACGGAACTGCGGAACCGTTCATTTTCCCGGAATATTGGAAAGTTGGTGAGGCCGCGGCATTTTCCCTGGTCGCAGATGCTGGCGGTATCGACCAGGTAGCGGGCGAGTTCGCGCATGTCATCCGGTGTCATTTTCACGTTCGGGCCGGGCATATCGTGCAGTAGCGCGTAGGGTTCCTTCGCCTGGTCGGAGAATGAAACGGTAAATTTCGGGGTCCAGGTGGCTGTGGCCGCCTTTTGTGGCTTGTGTGGACTGGCGCTGTCGAGAGGTATTTGCGGTTGTTTCGGTTGCTGGGGCTGCGAAACGGGCGCGGAAGATTGCGGGCTGGTGATCCATTTCTCGAGTTCTTCGCGGAAGAAGAGGACGCGCCGGCCCACGCGGCGGGGTTTTATGCGGCCTCTGGAAACCCAGTTGCGCAGGGTTCCGGTGGTGATTTTGAGAAAGTCGGCTGCTTCCTG
>JAKQKW010000190.1 GCA_029560455.1 Candidatus Rifleibacteriota bacterium | reverse complement strand
TACGATGACTGGACAACCGAAACCGCTCCTGGCCGGCGTGGCCTGAATGGTGATATACTGGTATTCAACCCGGTTCTGAACACCTCTTTCGAGCTGTCATCGATGGGTATCAGAGTCAGCCCCGAAGTGCTCAGAAATCAGCTGAAAGTAAGAGGCTGTGAAGAACGGGCCAGACTGCCGTGGCATCAGATGCTGCTGAATAACAAAATGCCGCAGACGATCGGTGGTGGTATCGGCCAGTCGCGCCTGAGCATGCTGCTGCTGCAGAAACGCCATATCGGCGAAGTTCAGGTCAGTGTCTGGCCCGACGAAGTTCTGGCGAGATGCGAAAGCGAAGGTCTGCAGATTCTCTGAGCGCAAGATGTCGAACAGGTTACCGGTTGGTGCCCCGGCTCTGTGCCACATATAAATCTGCAGTTCGTTCGTCATTCCCGCGAAGGCGGGAATCTTATTGTAAACATCCTGGATCTTCGCTTTTGTCCATCAGGGGCGAAAATGCCGGGATGACAGGTGGAAAAAACGTTGTGTGGCTGTGTTGTCGGTCGTGACAAGGAAGCAGGGTGGTGAAACAAAAATGAAAAGGGTGGCAATTCATAGAAAATCAGGGTTCAGAGACCCTGCCTTTCTGTTCGCCGCGCTGATCATCTATTTCGGCGTGATGCCGACCCGGGCATATGCTTATCTCGACCCGGGCACCGGCAGCTTTATTTTTCAGATCCTCGTTGGCGCAATTGTGGGCGGCATTTTTTATTTTAAAAATTTCATTGCTTCACTGAAAGAAAAGATCGCTCGCCTGTTCGGCAGAAAGCCAGCTGACGACTCTGCCAGCCAGTCTGCGCAAAATGCTGACTCTGCCGGCTGGTCTTCGGGCGCCGCCACTGATGATAAAACCGCCGTCAATAATCAGGCCGCCGGCGGCAATCAACCTGACTCCAGCCAGGAAAAGCAGTCGTGACTCACGAACGTATTGCCGCATCGTTTCGCGACCCCTGTGGCTTTGTGTTCTGGCGCGACGGGCAGGTTTTGCGGCAGATTAACCGGGCCGGGCTCGAAGACTACGGGCATTTGATGCAGTCGGGCCTTTACGAAGCTCTTACCGGCTCAAATCTTCTGATAAAACATGCTGAAATTGACGCGGAGTCGACAGATGCTGAAAGTGCCGCGCATGGCGGCCCGGCGAAACTGCTCAGACCTGAACAGCTTCAATTCATATCCTACCCATGGGAATGGTGTTTTAGTCAGCTTAAAGATGCGGCTCTGGCTACTCTGGCGATTCAAAAAGCCGCAATCAGCCATGGAATGACGCTTAAAGACAGCAGCGCTTTCAATATTCAGTTCATCGATTCCCGGCCGGTTTTAATCGATACGCTCTCATTTACCCGATATCAGGAAGGCTCGCCCTGGGTCGCCTACCGCCAGTTCTGCCAGCACTTTCTCGCACCTCTGACTCTGATGAGCCGGGTCGATGTCAGGCTGCTGCAGCTGTTCAGAGTTCATCTCGATGGCCTGCCGCTCGACCTGACCAGTCGCCTTCTTCCACTGACAACCTGGTTTCGTTTCGGGCTGCTGACTCATATTCATCTGCACGCCCGCAGTCAGGCCTATTATGCTGATAAGTCCGTTTCGACGGTCTCTCACCCCGGTGGCCTGTCGAAAAATGGCATGCTCGGGCTGATCGATTCGCTCGAAAATACGGTAAAAGCCTTGAATATGCCGTCACAACGCACCGAATGGGGCGACTATTATTCTGACACCAACTATTCTGACCCGGCGTTGATGCACAAAAAAGAGCTGGTCGATGCATTTCTTGCCCGATCAGAGGCTCGTGGCCCGGTCTGGGATCTGGGCGCCAACACCGGCTTCTTCAGTCGTCTGGCCAGCGCCCGCGGCTTGAACACCATTGCCTTCGATATCGATCCGGTTGCCGTCGATAAAAATTACCGGCAGTGCCGACAGAATCACGAAAAGTGCCTGTTGCCACTGTTGCTAGATCTGACCAATCCCGCTCCGGCCCTCGGCTGGGAAAACCGCGAGCGCATGTCTCTCGCCGAGCGTGGCCCGGCCGACCTGATCATGGCTCTGGCGCTTGTTCACCACCTCGCCATCAGCAACAATCTGCCGCTCGAAATGATCGCCGCTTTTCTGGCGCGCAACTGCCGCAAATTGATAATTGAATTCGTTCCGAAATCAGATTCGCAGGTGCAGCGTCTGCTGGCTTCAAGAGCGGATATATTTTCTGACTACACTCAAACAGGCTTTGAACAGGCATTTTCGCGCGAATTCCGCATTCTGGCGACTGAAAAGGTCAGAGAATCAGAACGGGTTCTCTACCTTATGGAAAAGGCGTAAGAATGAAAGCTTCGCAGTATTTTCACCCCCTGTTTTTTTCAGTATATCCGGTTCTTTATCTTTATGCCCGCCACCAGGGAACCATAAATCCAGCCGATACTGTTTTGCCGCTGCTTATCTGCTTCTTTTCGGCCGCCGCTGCGTTGCTGTTCTTCCGGTTGTTGAGCAGAGATGGTATTAAAGCTTCGTTGTCGGTAACTGTGTTGTGTTTTGCCATGTTTTCCTTCGGTTCATTTGATTCATTATTTTTCGGATCGGGTGGGTTTGATTCGGGCAGAACTTTCTGGTTTCCTTTGGTCTGGCTCATTGGCAATTTTGTCGCAATTGCACTGATCATGAAAAGCCGCGGTGACAACACTAAGGCGAACAGTTTTCTCAACTTTATGGCGCTGGCGATGATGATTATGTCTGCAGGCGGAATCCTTTATACGGCAATATTTACTGAATCTGCGGTCAGGCCGGTTGTTTCGCTGCAAAGTGGGCCAGAAAATATTTCAGACGAAGAAAAGCGGAAGCTGCCTGATGTTTTTTATCTGATTCTCGATGGTTATGCCCGTCAGGATACTCTTCAGCGTCTATATGGCTTTGATAATTCAGAGTTTATGAGCTTCCTTTCGCAATCAGGATTCTTTATTGCATCACAGTCTTATGCGAATTATCCGCAGACGTATCTTTCTCTGGCCAGCAGTCTGAATTTTACCTATCTTGACTCTCTTGCTGATCAGTTTTCAGATACAAATTCAGTTCAACCTCTGGTAGAAATGATTCAGAACAATCGTTTGTTCGAAATCCTTAAAAAATGGGGTTACAGAACGGTTGCCTTTTCAAGTGGCTACTCAGGCACCGAAATCAGAAATGCCGATGCTTATATATCACGCAGTATTCTTGGTCGTGAGTTTCTCGATACTTTGATAAACATGACTTTTCTGGTGGCTCTTAAACTGCCATTTTTTGATCTGTCGGTTTCTCAGGCCGATATTCACCGCGAAAGAATCCAGAAGACACTGCAGGAAATTCCCGAGCTTGATTTTTCAGAGCCTGCCTGCGTCTTTGCCCACATTATCTGCCCGCATCCGCCGTTTGTTTTTGCGGCAGACGGAAAACCACTCGATCAGACTGAAAGATTTACACTGTTCGACGGCAACGACTGGGGCAGCGACAAGGAAGCATACCGAAAACTTTACGCAGGTCAGCTTTTATATCTTAACCGGCTGGTAAAAAAGGCTGTTGAGAATATTCTTAACCGTACCGGGCGGCCAAAGATCATTGTCATTCAGGCAGATCACGGCCCCGGGTCAAAACTTGACTGGCGGAATATCGGCAGTACCGACCTGAAAGAACGGTTTGGCATATTGAATGCCATATATTTCAGCGATGGCGATTATTCGCGCCTTTACCCCGAAATCACACCGATAAACACCTTTCGTCGGGTTGTGAACCACGTAACTGGTGAAAAGCTTGATTCGTTGCCAGACCGCAGCTTTTTTGCGCCATGGATCGGGCGCTATCGCCTTGTTGAGATTACTGAAAAATTGCACTGATACAAATCCCGGGCGGCTGTGACAAAAATATTAAGTGTGGTAGAATCGCACTATTAACCACAGGAGAAACATTTTGCAACAGTTGTCAGACATCAGCCGCAGATTGAGAAGCCTTCAGGAAACCGCCGCATCGGAAGAAACGCCTCTGAAGGCAAAAATTCTGCTGGTTCTTGCCATAGTTTATTTTCTGTCGCCGATTGACCTGATTCCTGATTTTATACCGGTTATCGGTTATCTCGATGATCTGGTCATTGTGCCGACACTCATCTGGCTTGCTTTCAGAGAAATTGAAAAGAACGCCGCAGAAAAGCGCGTTGCAGCTCTGCGCTCTTCTGCGGTTGGCTTGAATGAACCAGAGCAGTGCGAGGTCATGAAATGAGTTCCGGCAAGGTTATTCTTTGCGACCTCGGCGGGGTTCTTATAGATCTGCACTGGGTTGAGCACGCCAGAGGCCTGTTTGGAAAGGATATGGCTGCTGATGAGCTCAAGGCGAGATGGCTGTCTCTCGGGTCGGTGCGGGAATTCGAAGCCGGCAATATCGATTTTCAGGCTTTTTATGAACTTTTCTGCAGCGAAACTAGTGCCAAAGTCGCATTTGATAAATTTAAAAGCGAATTTGTCGGCATTATTGGCCCGGTTAAACCTGGCTGCTATGAGATTCTCGACCGTCTTGCCGGTTTTGGTCGTCTGGCCATGCTGTCTAATACCAACTACCTGCATGTTGAGCATCTGAAGCGGGTAAGCAAAATTTTTGCCCCATTTGCCGATCTCTTTTTTTCTTATGAACTTCGCATGGTCAAGCCTGATCGCGGGATTTTCGCTGCGGTTGCCGATCGGCTCGGTTGTGCCGCTTCCGATATTCTGTTTTTCGACGACAGTCAGACCAATATAGATGCGGCCACAAGCTTCGGAATGAATGGGTTTAGAGTCGATTCACCTCAGGAAATCGCAAAAATTGTCGATGCGCGCTTAAAAAGCGGCATGCTATAATCAGCGAAAATTTACAACGACCGGAGTAATAACGTGAAACTGTCATCAAATCAGAGAAAACACCTTGAAGCACTTGCCAATCCGCTCGATGCCGTAATCAGAATCGGTAAGCAGGGTCTTGAGGCAAAAATTATCAGCAGTGTCATCGAGGCTTTCAATTCTCATGAACTCATCAAGATCAAGCTTCTTGATACTTCTCCGGTCGAGGTCGAAGAAGTTGTTGACGAAATTCTTGACGCTACCGACGCCGTTCTTGTACGAACTATCGGTCGGGTTATCATTCTTTATCGGCCTTTTACCGATAAACCACGCAAAATTGAGTTGCCTGCAAGTCGCTAAAATTTTATGACACACGGGCATTTTTCCCTTATAATGAAATTAGAGATAGAAAAAATCAGAGAAGAGAACTGGTTAGTTATCAAGAGAGGGGGCCGCTTATACGGGGCCCGGATTTATGCAGAGGCAGAATTCCATACGGTCGGCGTCTGTCAGCAGCGGAAACGAGAAAAGTTTTCGCTCTGTTAAACTGCGTTTTCTTTCGTGGTATCTGCACGCGGCGTTTTTGCTGGCAGGTATTTTGACGATTTCGCTTATCTGGTTTTCCCAGAGAAGCTATGTAAATCGTCAGCAGAACCATGTTCTCGAACGCTTCGCCCGCCACGGAGAATATCTTCGCATGGCCATTCTCAGCAAAAACTTTCAGGAGATGTCTTCATATCTTGAGAGGGTTTCTGAGCAGCTTGCTCTCTCAGAAATAGTGGTTTATGACGGTAGCAGTCGACCGGTTGCATCGTTTACACAGGAGTCAGCGCCGGCGCCATTTTCAGAGGTCAGGGTTCCACTGGTTGTCCAGAGTGATCCCTTGATGGCTGAAGAGGTCTGGGTTGTTGCAATGAAGATACCCCCCGGGCCATTTGTCGGCATGGTTGACAGCTTTATTTTTTATCAGTTGTTGATTCTGGCTGCTCTGGCGGTTTTTTCCATTGCAGGCACATTTTTTGCCTTTGACAGCATGGTGGTCAGGCCTTTACAAAGTCTTAAACACGCCATGCGTGAGATGATAGGTGGCAGCAATGCAGGGTTTGTCGGGGTAATCGCAAACGATGAAATAGGCGAAGTCTGCACTATTTTCAATGAACTCGCAAAAGAGCGCGCTGAAGAAGCCAGACTGATAGAAAGTTTCAGCATGCAGGCCGGCGTTGTCTACTTCAAATACGACCTGGCGACCGATTCTTTCGAATTTTCAGGCCGTTTTCCCGAAACTCTTGATCTTGACGTTTCATTGCTCAAATCATCTCAGGAACTTTTTGCAATGGTTCATCCCGATTCAAGAGGCGAGTGCAAACAGTCCTGGCATGACCTCAGAGAGCGTTTTCGAAATGAAGATTCAGGACATTACGAGACAGATTTTAAACTGTACAATGCAAAAGAAGAATTCACAGGAGCCACTGAAGAAAACTGGCTCAAAATGATTGTTGAATGGTCGAATGCTGATGGTCAGCTATATGTTTGCGGTACACTCAAGGATGTCAGCCATACGCGCTGGCGCGAATCTCAGTTGAAAAGCCAGGCCGAAAGCTTTCGGATGATCTATGAGAACAGTCCCATCGGTATCTGGCGCTGCGTATGTAACAACGACCGCTATTATTACATGAATCACGCCATGGCACGCATTCTTGGTTATCAATCGCCTGAAGAGGCGCTTGAAAAAATTCAGAGCATCAGTCGCGACGTTTTTTTTAATCCGGGTGAGCGGGCTTTCTTTCTCGACGAGGTTAAAAAGCGTGACCAGGTCGGTAATTTTGAGCTTCGCCTCCGGAAAGCCGACGGAACAGTTTTCTGGGGTGCTTTGTTTGGCAGACTTTTCACCGACCATAACGTGCAGTATTGTGAAGGCGGGTTAATTGATATAACTGAAAGAAAACAGCTTGACGAGCAGTTGCGCAGTAATGAAGAATTTTTGCGTCAGGGGCTGGAGGCATCTGGGCTGGTGCTGTGGCAGCTCGACCCCGTAAATGGGCGTATGCATTTGAAGGGTGCTCTTAATGAGCTTCTGGGGTCGGGAGTTACAGAAACAGCTTCCTTGAAAATCATGCAGCGGCTGGTTCATCCCGAAGACCTTGCGCGATTTGGCAGCGGCATAGACCGTCTCAGGCGCGGTGAACACATACAGGGTAGCGATCATGGTCTGCTTGATTTCAGAATATGCAAGGTCGATGAATCCAGGAAGGTAGAGATCAGATGGCTTGCCGTTTCTGCGGTTCGTTCAGAGGTGCTGTCAGGTGGTCGTCAGGGTCATATAAACGGTGTTTTCTTCGATATTACTGCACAAAAAGAGGCCGAACAGCGGCTGACCAGAGCGGTAGAAGCCGCAAGGGCTGAAAGCCGGCAGAAATCAGAATTTTTTGCCGGGGTCAGCCATGAAGTCAGAACCCCACTCAACGCCATAATTGGTTTCAGTGAACTTCTGCTGCCAATGATCGAAAATGCAAAAGGGCAGCATTTTATGAATTCGATTCTTTCTTCAAGCCGCAGTCTGATAAACGTTCTCAACAGCATGCTCGATCTGAGCCGTCTTGAGGCCGGCAAAGTCGAACTTGTTCTTGAGCCGGTGAGAATCAATGAACTTATTGCCGATATCAGGCAGGGTCATGTTGCTGACGCCGAAAAGCGTAATCTTGAGTTCAAGGTTAACGTGGCCGAAAATGTGCCACCAGCATTGATTCTCGATGAATTCAGGGTTCGACAGATAATTTCTAACCTGTTGAGCAATTCGTTTCGCTATACTTCAAGCGGCAGTGTCAGTCTTTCGATTTCGGCGGCAGTCAAACAGCCCCAGCAGTCTGTCGATCTCAACATCTCTGTTCATGACACAGGCCAGGGTATTCATCCTGACGATCTTACCAACATTTTCAAGCCATTCAGTCAGAAAAATTCATTTCAGAAAATTCATGGAAGCGGCGCTGGTCTGGGCCTGGCAATTTGCCGGCATCTCGTCGAGCTCATGGGCGGCAGAATCAAGGTGAAAAGCGAGATTCAATGCGGCAGCCGTTTTGAGGTTCTGCTGCGCGATGTAAAAATAGCCGCTTCTGATGCCGGTTCGGCTTTGCCAGGTCTTGAGAGACAGCATTACCGATTTGATGGTCAGAAAATTCTTGTCGCTGATGATACGGCTTCGAATCGCGAGCTGATGGCCGAGGCGATGCGCAGCTCAGGCCTTGAAGTTGTTTGTGCCTCTGACGGAGAAGAAGCCGTTCAACTGGCAATTAAAGAACAGCCGGAGCTGATTCTCATGGATATCAGAATGCCAAGAAAAGACGGTGTGGCAGCAGTAAAAGAACTCAGAGCGATTCCGGCACTTTCCGGGGTTCCAGTGGTTGCGGTCACTGCTTCTGCCAGTGCCCGTGAGCATCGAGAGTTGAACGAACTGTTCGATGGTTTTATTTATAAACCTGTAAGCCTTCTGCGTCTGTTTGCAGAAGCTGCAAAACATCTTAAGCACAGAATCAGAGAGGAAACCCGGAGCGAAGCCGGTAAGATGATGATGTCGGCGGAATCGTTCGAGCAGTTGAATGACCCCTGGAGTCTTGTTGAAACAATCAGCAGAGAATATATGCCGGCCTTGAAAGAGTTTGAAGGCGCGGTGGCCATCGAAAATGTTTCGCAGCTCGCCGAATCGTTAAAAGCCCTGGCACTGAAGCATTCATGCAATCTTTTGACTATCGAAGCCGAACGTCTTAAATCATTTGCAGAAAAGTTTGACCTGTCCGGCATCGATGATGCGCGCAAGCGGATCAGAATGATTTTTGAACAGATTCTTAAGCTTTATCAACGGCAATTGAGCGCATAAGAAGTAACAAATTGTCGCTGTTCATCAGTTTCGGGGCTGCGCGTGAATTTTGCCGCATTGCTGGCAGTAAAAAGCCTGTTTACTTCAGCAAGAGCTTCCTCGCCCGATTTTCCCTGAGAGCAAAGCCAGCAGCCAACTACGGTGCCGGTACGGCCCACGCCACCGCGACAGTGAAGATAAATTCTGCGGCCGCCAGCCAGAAGTTCATTCAGGTGTTGTACAATTGCCTGCATCGTCGCCAGATCAGGTATTGAATAATCCCTTATTTCGAATCTCCGGTAACCGATATTTTTGTCGGTAATGCTTTTTATAACCGTCTGATAGTGGGTCAGCTCATCTTCTTCGGTCAGGTCGACAAATGTGTCGATGCCTGTCGCCAGAAGCCGGCGCAGAAAATCATCAGCATCATCGATTCCCGGGTTATAGGGGTAGCCGCCCGCGAGAAAACGGTCTTCAACAACCCACCAGCATCGGCCCGGGAGCTGAATCTTATGCATGTCTGCCTCCACTTTTCGTTAACTTCCTGGCACGATTCTAGCATTTTTTACCCGGTATCTGTTATATTCTTGGAAACTCTGATTAAAGGCTTTTGTTGATGCATAATTCGCGGGTTACACCTATAGCGGTTTTTATGGTGTTACTGCTGTTGACACTGGCGCCGGCCATGCTTGACCGAACAGAGCTTTCGGCACAGGAGTTCGATCTGACGCCATATCAGCAGCCAGTTGCCAGTGCTGCAGCGATTCCGGCCGAAATCCTTTATCCGCCATTTTTCAGAGAAATTGACGCGATCAATTTTAAGAATATCTATCGCGAAATTCGCTCCAGATTTCATTTTTTTGCCGGGCTTCGCCTCGAACCCTCGTATTTTAACTGCTATAAAATGCAACGCCGTATTGATAAAGCACTTGAGCGGATGATCGCAGATAAGGGCAAATTGCCTTTTGCCAGCCTGGATGATCGACTCCTCTATGACCAGAATTCGCCTCTTGAGCCATATCTTCGGCCAATGCCTCTCAAATCTACCACTGACTGCACTTTTAAATCATTTGGCGACCTGCGTCACGGCGGCATAATCTATTGCGCCTACCATGGCCCTGATGTCAATGGCTCTTTTTACAAAGAACACTATGCCGAAATTTCGCAGGCACGACCCATTTTTACCTCTTTTGACATGGTTGAACTGATGATCTTTCTACCTGCCCTGCTTATTCTGCCGTTTATCTGGTGGATTTCGAAAAAGGTTCTGCAGAGAGATCAGCCAGTCAGCCCTGAAGCTCAGGGTTGAAAAAGCCTTTTGATTTCTATATCATTAACGCGAAGTCAGCGAACTGGCTATCCTGATTGGCGGTTTCATTAATGCAGGCCGGACACACACCGTTTTTTTTACGCTATCCGCAGTTTTTCAGACTCTGGCTTGGGCAGGTAACCAGTCAGGCAGGCAACAAAATCTATCAGATTGCTATCATCTGGTGGATTCTCAACGAAAACCCGGTGCACGGCGGCTTCGCTCTCGGTGCTTTCATGGTCGCCGGCGCTCTGCCATCGCTGCTTTTCTGCAATCTGATCGGAAGGGTCGTAGACCGTATGCCGGCCCGGCGAATGCTGGTAAGCTGCGATCTCATTTCTACTGCCCTTCTTGCCGGTATTGGCTGGGCTTTGTACACCGGCAATCTCGACCTGAAAGTTGCATTTCTGATGAGCTTTCTGCTTGCTACCGCCGAGGGTTTTTTCAATCCGGCGGTCACCAAATGCCTGCCGTCACTGGTTGATGAAGAGGCAATCGAACAGGCAGTGGCTTTTCAGGCCTCGACTCAGTATCTTGCCAGTTTCGGTGGCTCAGTCCTTGGCGCCATGCTTATTGGCTGGCTCGGAATTCCGTTACTCATTTCTTTGACAGCATTGAATTATTTCATTTCGGCGATGATCGAGCTGACAATAAAGTTTCCAGAAGATCAGCAGCCAGAGAACGCCGCTGCAAAAGAGAGCGGTGCCGCGACCAGTCAGGAATCGCCGGACGAAGAGGTTAAGGCGCCTGTCGCAGAGGCTGGAGAAAACATCGACTGGCAGAGATTTCCTTTGCTTAAGTCGCTCTTGACCGGATTCGGTCTGGTAAACTTTTTTGCTACGCCTGTTCTTATCGTTATTCCGCTGTATGTTAAAAAAGTTCTGCTGGCCGAGGCCAGAACCCTTGGCTTTCTTGAAGCTTCTCTCTGGATCGGTATTCTTCTCGGTACTTTCGCTGCAGCTCTATTCAGATCAGGGCAGCGAACCATACGCATGGGCGCCGCCAGTATGCTGGTTTTTGGCGTCTGCATGTTTATTCCAGGGTTTTTTACAAATTCTGTAGCCTTTGGCGCAGCCCTGTTTTTTGCCGGCATGTCGCTGGGCATCAATAATGTTAAATTCATCACTCTTTTTCAAAGAGTTGTGGCCGACGAAATCAAAGGCCGTTTCTTTGCCGCCATGCAGGCAATCATCGGGTTTTCTTTTCCGATCGCCTATCTGGTGTTCGGCTACCTTGGCGACCTGCTTTCGCCCGACCGTGTCTGTCTGGTTCAGGGAATTGGCATTCTCGCCGTTGCCGCCTGGTTTTATCGTCTCTCAGGCCGTGAATCAGAACTTTTTAAGCATGATTCCTGCGCTGAGCAGGCAAAGAGCTGATCGGCACCGGGCTATAGATAAACGCGGCCGCAGATCAACACCAGTTAAAATTTGCCGGCTGATAAAACCCCTGTTTCTGCACAAAACGGTGACACTGACTCTTTTTATATATGATTTCGGGAACAGGCAATTTCTATATCATTCCTCTTTTTATTGCTGATTTTCGGCATGGAATTTGCGCTTCCCGGCTGGTTATAAACAGGAATTGACAAACCCCGGAAAAACGGTTATCATTAGTTAACGATAACTAACTTAAGTTGGGGTGATAATAATATGGCGCGAAAAACCGGTGAGGCACGTCAGGCCGAAATAATTGCGGTAACCCGCGACCTGATCTTTAATGAAGGATTCAGCAACTTCACCGTCAGAACTGTTGCAAACCGCATTGGAATAAGTGAAGCTGCGATTTACCGCCATTTTAAAAGTAAAGAAGACCTGCTTCTCGGGCTTCTCGATTCGCTGTTTGTGCCCTGGCGTGAAGCCATCGAAGGCCTGCTGAAAGAGAATATTCCGGCACGTCTCAAGCTTCGCAGACTCGTCGAAATTCACCTGCATCATCTGGTTATCAGACAGCTGAACCCGATTCTGTTTTTTTCAGAAGCCATTCGCCCTGAGAATTGCCATCTGTTCGAGAAATTGAACAACAGCCTTGGCTTTTTGCAGGATACGGTAGCGGTGATTGTCAAACAGGGCGTCGCCGGGTGTGAATTCAAACCCGAAACCGATTTGAGCTCTGCTGTTGCATGCATCGTTGGTCTGATTCAGACAACCGTCATTAAATGGACTCTGCAGCGCAAAACCGACGGCCTGGTGGCGCATGCCTCTTCACTGATGGATTCTTTTATTGGCCTGATCGAGCTGAAAGGAACACAGAAATGACCCGGAGCGAAAAAACCTCGAAGATCTATTATCTCATCATTGCTGTAATTGCTATTGCAATTATCGCGCTCGCTGGCACAGGTCTGCTGAAAATCCGCAGCAAGCTTGCCATGGCTCGACCTATGGAATCCAGACCTCTGGCCGCCAGAATTGTCAAGGTTGAGACCGGGCAGGTCGAAAAGACGATTGCAGCGCTGGCAACCGTAAAAAGTGCTGCAACTGTACAAATCAAGGCCGAAACCGGCGGAAAAATTCTCAGTCTGCCATTACGTGAAGGCGACCGGGTGAAAGCCGGGCAGGTTATTGGCCTGATCGACAGTCGTGAGCAGGATGCCCAATTACAGGCAGCGAAGGCGCGCAATCAGTCAGCTTCCAATCAGGTTGCCGCAACGGCAGCAACTCTTCAGATGCTGACCAGCCAGATAGATGCAGCTCAAACTAATTTTGAATTCTGGACCGGAGAATTGAAAAGAGACGAAGAGCTTTATCAGGCCGGTGCCATAGCGCAAACAGCTTTTGAAAATACGAGAAACCGTCATGCCGAGGCGCAAAGCCGCCTCACTTCACTGAAGTCTCAGATTCAATCTCAGAAATCCCAGGTCGATGCGCTTCTTTCACAGAAAACTGCAAGTGAAAAAGATGTGACGCTCTGGCAGGTCAGACGCGATTATACCGAACTCACCTCGCCGGTTGACGGCATAATATCAGCCCGCCTTCAGGAAGAGGGGAACCGGGTTTTGCCCGGAGTAGCAGTTTATAACATTGAGGATACGACAAAAACCCGCCTGATCATGCAGGTGCCACAGGAAGCGGCCGCAAAAATCGAGCCGGGTCAGCCGGTATCGCTGCGCTCGCATGCGTCGGCCAGTTTTTCAGTCAGCCGGGTATTTCCGGTGTTGAACGAATTGAGACAGGTGATTGTCGAGGCTGAGACCCAGACTCTTTGTCCGGGTCTGGTTTATGACATGCAGATTCCGGTTCGCATCGCTGTTGAGCGCGGTGCGGGAACGGTAATTCCTGAAGAGGCCAGGTTTGTTGATTTTTCGCGCTCAGACCGCTTTTTTGTTTATGTCGTGAAGAATGACATGGCACTGCGAACCTCGGTTAAGGCAGTTCTTGAAGGCGATAATGGAATGACTCTGGTGGATGCCGCTGAAATACCGCCTGAAACAGTTCTTGCGGTAGGTTCGTATCTTGAAAACATAAGGTTGCCAGCCTCTTTTGCAATTGAGGTGGTCAGATGAACATCATTAATGCGGTAATACAAAAGCCGGCCTGGTCGATCGCATTCTGGCTGCTGATCGGCGCGATTGGTCTGGTCTCATACAATTTCATGCCCATCGACCTTTTTCCTGACACCATGCCGCCGCAGGTCGTTGCCATGACGGTAGTGCGCGGTGCCTCTGCCGATGATGTCAGTCGGCGTGTTACCACCCTGATAGACCGTGAGCTGAAAGGCCTCAAAGGTATTGTCAGAGTTGTTTCTACTTCGCGTGACGAAGTCTCATCAGTAAACGCGCAGTTCGATTATGGCACTGACATGTCGCAGGCGATGACCGATGTAATCAATGCGGTTAATCGAGTTACCCGCAGTTTTCCGCCCGGTACTCAGCCAACCCAGTTTTTTCGCATAACTGACGCCAACCGGCCGGTCGTGACTTTGGCGCTGAAGCCAGCTCAAGATTCTTCACTCGATCTGAAGGCGATTCGTATTCTGGCTGAAAACGACATTAAGGAAGATCTGCTGCGTTTGAAAGGCATCGGCAGGATTGATGTTTTTGGCGCCAACGAGCCAGAAGTTCTTGTTCGCATGGATCTTGAAAAGCTGCGGCAGTTCAAAATCGCACCGACTCAGGTTCTTAAGGCGATCGGTGCCCAGAATACATCTCTGCCGGGTGGTTATCTTGAGAATGGCGGGCGTGAATCACTGGTAAAAACGCTTTATGAGGCGCGCACTCCCGAGCAGCTTGCCGGATTACCGATCCGGGTGCAGAGTGGCGGGGTCATAACCCTTGCCGATGTTGCGTCGGTAACTCTCGGAATCAAGACCCCGCGCAGCATTTATCATGGTAACGGGTTTGCAGCCATTGCTCTGAACATTCTCAAACCCGAAGATGGTTTTGCCGTTGATGGCATCAACAGTATAAAGAAGCATCTGCCTGAGCTGCAGAAACGCTATCCTGAGATTGATTTTGCTGTTACTACCGACCAGGAGCCTATTATTTCGGTCAACGTCAGGGGCATGAAGGACTCGCTTTTTTCAGCGGTCTGGCTGACAATGCTGGTGGTTTTTATTCTGCTGCAGAACCTGCGTGCTTCAGTTGTCGTCGGTGTTTCGATCCCTCTGTCATTTCTTTCAGCCTTCGCTTTTCTCTATTTTACACCGTTCACCCTCAACATGGTTACGCTTTCGGGTCTGATTATAGCTGTTGGTATGGTGGTTGATGCTTCGATAGTTGTTGTTGAAAATGTTTATCGCCACCTCGAAAATGGTGAAGCGAGCCTCGAAAAAGTCGTTGCCGGAACCGAAGAGGTGGTGTTCTCAATCTGGGGCGGTATGCTGACCACCGTCGTTGTCATGATTCCGATCATGTTTGTCGGTGGCTACGTGCAGCAGGTGCTTAGACCCCTTACCATGACCATTTCAGCGACCCTGGCAGGTTCCTTCTTTGCCGCGGTGACGATTGTTCCGATTCTTCTCAAGAAGTTGCTTGTCGACATGCATGTCAAAGCTGAAAAGCTTGAAGCAGCAGAAGAAGATCAGAAGGCAGGCTTCTTCTTTACAATCATCAATCGCCTGCTTGACGCGTCGGTCAATATTTATCTGAGTCTGCTGCATCTTGGTCTAAAGGCAAGAGTGCCCCTGCTGGTTGTAGCCTTCATTGTTCTGGCCTTGAGTGCGCGCACTGTGCTGCCACTTGTCGGGCGTGAACTGATGCCGCGTATGGATACCGGCATGATCATCATCAAGGCTGATCTGCCACCGTCGATGACTGTCGGCGAAGTCGAGAAGAGTATTGAGAAAATCGAAAAAATTATCGGCGAAAACCCGCATGTGTTGAATATTTCAACAGTAGCTGGTTCTGAGCCCGGCCAGGTAAGCTTTGGTGCTGGCGGGCAACTTCTGCAGCAGGTTGACATACAGGTGCGTCTCACTACCAGAGACAAGCGCTCGCAGACAATCTGGGAAATTTCACGTGACTGGCGGGCAAAACTGCATCAGATACCAGAGCTGGTTTCGTTTTCGGTTTCTGAGTTTGGTGCCACACCCATGGCAACCTCGCGCGCCCCGATCGATGTAATGGTCAGCGGTCGCGACCCCGATGTGCTTTATCAGCTTGCCGAAAGTCTCGACGCAAAACTGCGTAAAATCGATGGGTTGCAGGATCTGCGCTTTACCTGGTCTAAAAGTAAACCCGAGACCCACTTTACGCCAGATTTGAGTATTACCGGGCGCTATCAGCTGACGCCGGTCGAACTTGGTGAATTTCTTGGTCTGACATTTTCTGGAAGAATTCCAGGTGTTCTTAAAATGAAGGGGCTGGTCGACCTTTCGATTCGTGCTGAACTTGGCGAAACCGGCAGTCGCTGGCAGAAAAAGATTGATGACCTGGTAATCCCGGGCCCGGCGGGCGAACTGTTTCTGGGCTCGCTTGGCACATCAAAACAGGTTTTGCAGCCAACTCTGGTGACCAGAGAAAATCTTTCCGAAACAATCAATATCACCGGTCTGAATTCGATCCGGCCACTGTCGGTGGTTGCAGAAGATGTTTCAGAAGTTCTTGCAAAATCGATGTTGCCCGAGGGTTATCGGGCCGAACTGTCAGGAACCATGGCTGATATTGCCGAAACCGGCCGGCGGCTCGGCAAGGTTCTTGGTCTTGGGCTGATGATGCTGTATATCGTTTTGTATCTGTTGTTCGAAAACTGGTGGCGGCCATTTCTGGTAATGGTCACTATTCCGCTTTCGCTTATCGGGGCTCTCTGGGGTCTGTTGATTTTTGACAAACCCATGTGCATGCCGGCGATGATGGGCATAATTCTGCTTGGGGGAACGATTGTGAACAATGCGATCATTCTTATCGACTTTATCGACAGTGCGGTCAAAAACGGGGTAGAACGACGCAGAGCACTTGAGGATGCCGTAAGAACAAGGTTCAGGCCGATCCTTATAACCACGATGTCAACAATTCTTGGTCTGATTCCGCTGATTTTAGAGCAGGCCGTGGGGCTCGAGCGCATGTCGCCTCTGGGAGTGGTCGCTGCTGCCGGTCTGCTGGTCGGAACGGTGATGACCATGGTTATGGTTCCGGTACTTTATGACCTGATAATGAGCCTTGTCGAACGCCTGTCGGGCCTGCGGGCCGCAGCTGCCGGCAAAACCGCGGCTGTGGTTCTGATCGTCCTGCTTTTTACCGCAACAGCGCAGGCTGAGGGAATCACTGTCGACGAGTGTGTGCAGAGTGCTCTGGCTTCAGCGCCCGTCATGTTGATTTCAGAAGCTGATATCGAAGCTGCTGATGGTCAGATGAAACAGGCGGCTGCGGCTCTGCAGCCATCAGTAAGACTGGGTGCGGTCGCCCGCCACTGGGATCAGAAACGTCCGGGAGTGCTCGGAGCAATACCAGGTGCGCCGCAGTTTTTTGATGAAAACCTCAGCGAAGCGCAACTGCAGCTGCGCCAGCTGCTCTGGGATTCAGGTCGGGCTAAGTCGGCTCTCGATGCGGCCAGATTTGAAAGGGATGCAAGAAAACAGCAGAAAGAAAGAATCGAGCAGGAAACCATTTTCGCCGTATTGTCGGCCTTTCTTGAAGTGATAAGCCAGCAGGCTGTGGCAGAAGCCGTCGCAAGAAACGTTGCAGATGTCAACGCGGCTTTGACACGCATGCGCAAGCTGAAAGAAGTTGGCCGCGTTGCCAATGTCGATGTTCTGCGGCTTGAAGTGCGCGAGCAGGAAACCCTGGCACAGCAGGAAACGGTTCGTCACGGTCTGGTAGCCAATCTGGCCCGTCTGGCACGCATCTGCGGTCTGCCGCGACCACCCGAAAAAGTCGCTTCAGAAGGGGTTGACGCTTATGTCGCGGTCAGCGACATGACAGAAGATGAACTGATTGAAACTGCTTTGCAGAGGCGTTCTGACCTGGTCGCCGGGAGACTGAGGGCTGCTGGGGCCCGGCATGCGGTGCGGGCTTCTGATTCTGGCCGGCAGCCGGTTCTGAACCTTCTCGCAACCGGTAACAGTTTTGGCAACGATGAAGGGCGCACCCTCAATAACGGCTTTGTCGGTATCGAATTCAGCTGGCAGCTGTCGGATGGCGGCGCTGCCAGTGGTCGGCGCCGACAGGCTCTTGCGGCTGAGGCGAAGGCGAAACAGATGCTTTCTGAGGTCGAGTTGAGGGTTGCCGAACAGATTCGTATCGGGTTGTCGGCAGCAAAAACGGCCGTTGCCCGCTTAGAGCGAAGTCGTCGGGCACTTGAGCTGGCAGAAGAAGCTTATCGTATTCAGACTTTGAACTACGAACACGGCAAAGGCACGGTTAACGACCTTCTCGATGCTCAGGCTGCTCTTTTTAACGCCAGAGCCCAGCTTGTTAAAGATGAGAACGATCTGTTGACCGCAAGAATGGCACTGTCGCTGGCGTCAGGACATCTGCATAAAACAGACTCCGCCGTTATCGAGGCTGTTGATGAGCCCGAAACGACGGAGCCGTGAGGTTTCTGAGGGTTTATTTCTCGTCGGCAGCCGCCTGCAGTGGTATCACTCTGAACGGGTTCCTGATCTGGCCATTGCGGTCGGCAATACCGAGACCGATGGCGATGACCTTGCCGCTGACGGGTTTTGCAAAGCTGCTGGCCGCATGTTTTTCGACAAAGCTTTTCAGTTTAGCTTCGTCAGATTTTGCCAGCAGGGTAAGATGCGGGTTGAACTCGGCATAGACGTTCGGGCTGCCATATTTGGTTATGTATTCAACCTTTGTCGGGTTGTCTTTGGCCCAATCGGGCACAAAATCAGAAGGTGAGCGCAGCGGTGCCAGTTTTTCGACAGCGGCATCACAAAAAGTCTGCAGATTGCGATTGCGGTCAAGGTTCATAAAAAACCAGCTGCCTGAGGTAATTTCGAGGCCGGTGCTCTGAACTGCAAAAGCTTTGGTATTGCTGGCGATTTCAGCAACGATCGAGGCAACCTTTTCAAGGCTGCCGACCGGGTACTGAGTCATGTAAAGGGTGCAGTGAATCTGAAAGCCCTGCAGCGGAAAAGACTCGAGTGCTTCTTCCTGCATAAGTGTGGTTGCGGCTTCGCGGCAGGCGGTTTCAATTTCATCCGAAACGACCGCAAAAACATTGATTTTTTCTGATTCGGGCGCTTTGCTCGTCTGAGCTCTGGCAACGCCTGCGGTTATGATGATGATCAAAATGATCAGTAACGGAACAGTAATGAAAAGACCTGTTTTTCCGGAAGCGAACATGGAATATTCTCCGTTTTCTTGAGTTGTTAAGCTTCAGATTGCTACTTTTGTGATCTTATGTCAAGTTGCCCTGCTCTGCATGTCAGGGAGCGCAATCAGGCTAAAAGAAAAATTGCTGCCATTGGCAGCAACGAAAAAGTTTTTGCAAAGTCTGTCATTGCAGGTATGGCGATGACAACGCCGTTTTGTTCTTCAACTGTCAGTTGTGAGCAGTGATATAACCTGACTAGAAAATATGCTAATGCGAGCCTGCGGGCAAGGTGCAACTGCGCCTGAAAAACACATCAGGCAGTCTGCCGGTCACAGACTGCCTGATGTAATTTACGTTACAAAAAATATGTATCTATTCAACAACTCTGGTCGAACATAGTTTGTCGTGCAGGGTTTTCTTCTCGCCGAAAAATATTGCCAGATTTCCGACAATACTGAGAGTTGAAAGTATATACAGGGCACTTCGCTTAAACACCAGAATCAGTGGCAGGCTGGTTTCACCGTCTTCGGTAACTACGGCGTTTCCTGAGGCAATCTGCCCCGGGCTTGCCTGTTTCAGTTTCCAGAACAGTGCGAAATACAGCCACCAGAGGATAAACGGATAGTAGATATTCTTTTCAACGATCCATTCGGCGATGCCCAGGCCTCTTTCATAATGGGTTTTGCCGGCAATGTTAACCATTTCCCAGTTTGAGTGGTTTGTCTTGATGTCACTGTATTCGCTGACTGTGGTCGGGCCATAGACGATTCTTTGCACCGGCCACCAGAGGCCGCGCAGCGACAGAGAGATGAGCAGCAGAATCACCAGATCGATGAAACCGCTTTTAAACCTTGATTTGACCGAGGCGTCGTTGAAATTCTGCTTTTTTTCGAGAACAGTTTTTTGCCCGAAGGTCTTGGCAAGCGAGTTTTGCAGGTTGCCGATCTGTTTTGTGGCCTTGTTAAAATTATCGCCAATCTGTTTCGAGGCCTTATTGATGTTATCGCCCCAGTTGGTCTGCGTCAGAAAAGAGCCGATCGACTGGGCCCATTCGTTGAATTTTGCGTTGGCGTCGTGTGAGTCAGAATCGAGATCTTTGGCGTTGATGACTTTTTCGACAAGCGACAGCAGCTGCACCGGAAGCTTATTCAACTTCTGCTTTTCGAGGGGAACTTTATAAACATTAACCGGCTCGGGTACACCCCTGAGTTGTTTCGGCCCGATTTTTTCGGCCACGATTTCGGTGCGGTCCATCAGCAGGTGGGTTGACTCGCTGATGCCGATAGAACCGCCCGGAAAGCAGTCGAGGCCTTCCATGCGGGCGGTTATATTAACGGCATTGCCGAAAATATCTCCGCCTTCAAGGGTCACGTCGCCAGAGTTGATAACCACTCTGAGATTGAGGTTATTGGCCTTTTCAGTCATGCGCTGGTTGTATTCTTTCAGCAGCAGCTGAATGATGATGGCGCAGATTACCGCATCGGTGGCGCTTGGAAACGTGCAGAGAAAGGCGTCGCCTATCGATTTTACGATAGTGCCCCGATAGAACTCGATTACCGGCCGCATCAGCCGGTTGTGGCGTCTGATCAGATTTACGACGTCTTCGCGGCTGGCTTCGGCGACGGCGGCAGAATAGCCCTGAATGTCGGTCATCATTATCGACAGATTCTGTGATCTGACTGCAGGAGGCATAATCAGTTAACTATCCTTATTTCCGGCTCTGCCGACAGATTGATTATCACTTCACGAAAGCGGCGCAGAGTTTTTCTCGCCTGAATGACGGTTTCTTCGGGAAGCTTTCTGGTTTGCAGCAGTGTTATGATTCGGCGTGGCTCAATAACCAGCTCAGAAGTTTCTGGAAGCGTCTCGTCGCTTACCAGACGGTCAATCGTGGCTGAAAACACCTGGATTTCGAAGTCGGTCATCGGCTCGGCCAGATTGACACTTTCGTCTGAAAGCGCCTGAACAATCAGTTCAGACACCTGTTTCTGCAGTTCTGTTCGGATCATTTCACGTCTCCAGTGCTGATTTTTTTACAGCTTTCACCGGAGATTATACTCCAGAGAAGAAAAAAAGCCAACCTGCGCTGAGGAGTGAAAAAAATGACGGGTCGTGATAGTCTGTAAACAATGCATAAATCAATAAATAATAAACACAAGCCTGAATTGATGGCGCCTGCGGGTGATATGACAAGTCTGCGTGCTGCACTGGATGCCGGTGCAGACGCGGTTTATTTTGGCGTGATCTCAATGAATATGCGCGCGAGTGCAAAGAATTTTTCGGTCGAAGATCTGCCAGAAATTGCGAAAGTCTGCCATGCGGCCGGTGCCAGAGCTTATCTGGCACTTAATACCATCATTTATGACCGTGAAATTCAACTGGCCGAAACTCTGGTAAGGGCTGCCGCTGCTGCTGGTATAGATGCGGTGATCTGCTGGGATTTCGCCATTCTTGAACTGGCGTTGCATTACCGTATCGCGCCTTTCATATCGACCCAGATGTCAGTTGCCAACTCGGCCTCGCTGCTGTTTCTCTACCGTCAGTTTGGTGTCAGGCGTTTTGTTCTCGCCAGAGAATGCACGCTTGAAGAGATCATTTCAATACGCAGCCGCCTGAAAGAATCTCTTGGCGACGATGCCGAAAAAATAGAACTTGAAGTATTTGCGCATGGAGCCATGTGCGTTTCGGTCAGTGGCCGTTGTTTCATGTCGCAGTTTCATTTCGATGCTTCGGCCAATCGAGGGGAATGCCGGCAGCCCTGCCGCAGAGAATACCTGATCAAAGATGTTCGTGACGGCAAAGAGTTCACGCTTGGTCAGGACTATGTCATGAGTCCGAAGGATCTTTGTACTCTGCCGTTTCTCGATCAGATACTCGCTGCCGGTGTTGACAGCCTCAAGATCGAGGGTCGCGGTCGCAGCCCTGAATATGTCAGCGAAGTTACTGCCTGTTATCGCAGGTTTATCGATTTTTATTATGAACAAAGCGGTGCCGCAGATTTCGCGGCGCAACTGGTCAGTTTAAAAAATGAGCTGATGGCGCGTCTCGATGCGGTTTTTCACCGGGGTTTTTCCGATGGCTTTTTCTTTGGTCGTCAGATTGCCGAATGGACCGGCGGGAACGGCTCAAAAGCCACACATCGCAAAGTACATGTCGGAGTGGTGACAAATTTTTTCAAAAAGGTCATGGTAGCTGAAATCAAGGTTGAGGGTGCCGGCTTTTCTGCCGGTGAAGAGCTGATGTTTCAGGGTTCGGCAACTGGTGTGGTAACTCTGAAGGTCGAATCTATCGAAGAGGCCTTCAAACCCGTTGCACAGGCGGCAAGAGGCGCTCTGGTCGGCGTCAGGCTTTCGGGCCTGGTGCGTGAGAATGATCAGGTTTATAAGATGGTTCCGGTTGAAGAGGTTGAGAACGCCAGGCAATAATTTTGTTTTTGAGAGTTTTTCAGAATCATGAGTTGAGGATATTGGCATGAATAAAAAGACCTGCTGTGGATGTTTTGGTCTGGGCTGCTTTCTGATTGTGCTGGCAGTCGTGGTTGGTGGCTATTATGGTGTAAATTTTCTGCATGAATCAGGCCGCGAATTTGCTGCCGAAGGTCTCGAAAAGAGCGTTGAAAAAGTTACACAGATGGCTTTCAGTGATGCTGACCGGGTTGAAATCAACCAGGCCGCCATCGAAGCCGCAAAAGATGTCAGGTCTGGCAAGATCGGGCTGGTAAATCTTCTTACCAATGCCACAAGTCAGCTCGAGACCAATCTGCATGTCAAGGCGATGCTGCTTGCCTTCTATCGTCAGAACAAAATGTCGGGCGAAGCCGGCCAGGGGCTGCCGGTAGATGCAGAAAACGACCAGGTCATGCGTCGGCTGATTTATGGTCTGACCGAAAAGCGGATTCCGATCGAAGATATCAGCTCGATTACGGCTCTGATTTTTGAACGTTACACCGAAACGACTGGCGGTGAAGGCAAGGTAAAGAGAACTGTCAGCCTGCAGCGACTTAAGACCGGGCTTTCAAAGGAAGAGTTACAGAAAAGTCTCAGCATGATGAAAGAAGTTGTCGAACGCAACGCAATCGAGGCACCCGCTGAAGATTACGATGCTGCCACCGCGGTCAAAAAAGATTTTCTCGAACTTTTCAGAAAACTTAAACAGGGAGAGCAGAAAGATGTCGACAAAAAATCACAGCAGCAGCCCGCTGCAGCTGCAGAAGCCGAATCTGGCACCAAACCCGCAGCCGACTCAGGGAAATAACTGGCAGCAGTTCTTTGATGTGATTGCTCCTGTTTATGAGCGCGAGGTTTTTACCCGTAACACGGTTGCAGAAATTGATTTCATGGTTGAAGAGCTGAAACTGGAAGCCGGCGCCAGAATACTCGATATGGGTTGCGGTACGGGCCGGCATGCTGTCGAACTGGCGCGGCGCGGCTATCAGGTGACCGGTGTCGATATTTCTGCCGGCATGCTGGCGCAGGCAAAAGAAAATGCCGAAAAGAGCGGAGTTCTGGTTGACTGGGTGCATTGCCCGGCACAGGATTTTGTGGCGCAGCAGCCTTTTGATGCGGTTTATTCGTTTTGCGAAGGGGCTTTGTGTCTTTTTTCTGACGACGACGATATCTGGGGCAAGGACATGGCCGTTTTTGCTGCCATGTCAGAGGCTCTTAAGCCCGAAAAACCTTTTATGGTAAATCTCTTAAGCGCTTTTCGTCTGCTCAGATCTATATCAGATGCCGATGTGGCAAATGGCGATGTCGACCTGCTGACTTTGACCAGCAGATTGGAGACGCAGGTTGAACTGAATGGCAGAAAGGTCGGGGTCAAAGCGATCGAGCGCTATTATACGCCACCAGAGATTGTCAGAATGATTAATCGTGTCGGTCTCAAAGCTGACCACATTTATGGCGGCACCGCCGGTAACTGGCGCCGTGGCCCGATTGAACTCGATGAATATGAATTCATGGTCATCGGTCACCGCAAACCTTCGAAGAAATAAAATTCCTTCGTTCTTCGTCATCCCGCGCAAGCAGGAATCTTGTTTTAAAGGTTTAAATACCTGCTTGCGCAGGGATGACGTGGAAGTTGTTGATTTTACGCATTCGATGTTCTCGCAGTAATGACCTGTAAATCATCGATTCTGAACGTTCAATGTTTACAAGCCGTCAGGGTTTTGCGGTTTAAGAACGAGGTGCAGGCTGCTGGTAATTTTTCAGCATCGGCTGCCGGAAATTTGACAATGTAAAAAAATCGTCAAGGTACACTGGTTGGTGCAAAATCTTTATTCATAAGGCTTTCTGGGGAAAAGCAAGATTTGGCATGCAAGTTGCGTATACTGGCGCATCATTTATTCATTATTGTTCGTCGATATCTAATAAGTAATAAGTTCAATCAGGAAGGTGTCTAACATGCGCAAAGTCATCATGAGTTCTGTTCTTGCCCTCTCTCTGGTAGCTGCCCCCTCATTCGCCGGCAACCCCAATCAGTCAGGTCAGTCTTCACAGGCAGGTCAGTCTTCACAGGCAGGCCAGTCTTCACAGTCAAGTCAGGCTTCACAGGCCGGTCAGTCAGAACAGTCAGGTCAGGCCGAACAGGCTGGTCAGGCTTCACAGTGCGGTCAGCACAAACCCGGTTTCCTCAGCAAAATGAAAGCTTCTTTCAAGAAGGGTTTCGAAGCTGGTAAAAAAGTCGGAACCAAAGCTCACGATGCAGTTCAGAACAAGGTAATGGATGCCGGCACTTCTGTTAAAAAAGCCGTATGTGGCAAAAAAGACAAGACCTTCGTAAAAGGTCACTATGACAAAAACGGTAAACACGTTAAAGGTCACTGGAGAAATCTCGAAGCCAAAAAAGGCTGCAAGAGATAATCTTTTAAGATCCTGATTTTATAAAGACACCTCCGGGTTTCTGCCTAAGCGGCAGAACCCGGAGATGCTTTTAGGGCAGAAAACCAGGTGCCGAGCAGGAGCAGGTTAGCGGCCAGCAGAAAGCCGAACCCGGAATAAACCTGATAGCTGGAAGCAGCATAGATGAATATGCTCTGGAGAAATGCGGCAGTGATGACGCACCCGCGCTGCCGCGGAGTAGCCGCTTTCTGCAGCAGCAGAACTACGCAGAATGGCAGATAAACAAAATAGTGCGGCCATGAGGTGTTGATTAAAAGTGGAAAGGTCAGCAGCAGGCCGGAGGCTGCAAAAGTGTGGTCATGCGGCCCGGCTTTGCAGACCTGGTGAATTTTGACGAGGACCGCGAGAAAGATGCAGAGGCCCAGCAGGGTGAGAACTCCACGAACTGCCCCTTCCGGTTCGAGGCCGAAAAGTCGCATAACAACATGCGGAAAAAATTGCGAATTCAGGTCGAAGGTAACCCAGTCGAGGGCATAGGTCATTTCTTCATTAACCAGTCGGTAAAAGTCGATGGTTGTGCCAAAGCCCATAACTGCAGCGGGTAAAACCAGACCGAATATCAGCAGACACAAAATATAGCGACCAATGAAGCGAAAGTCGCGGTTCACGAGATAATAAAGCAGCAATACGCCAGGGTAATATTTTATCAGAGTCGCCAGACTCAATGAGACTGCTGCGGGCCACTTCTGACCGCGTTCGTAAAATACCAGGCCGGCCAGGCATAAAAAGGTCAGCAGTATGCTTACCTGACCCCATTTGAGGTTGTGCCAGAGTGGAAAAGAAAGCATTGTCAGCAGAATGTAGAGAAAAAACCAGATTTTGCGTCTGCCGCGCCTTGCCAGTCTGATTGCCGGCATAAGTAAAAAAAGGGCAATGCCGAGGTGTTGCAGTATCTGCCAGCGAAACCTGGCGTCAGATATCGAATCGGGGGCAAACAGCTGTAACACAAGCGCGAAAGAAGGAGTGTAAAAGTAACCTCCCAGAGGCTGGTGTTGTCTGCTGATCATTCTGCCGGCCGGGTAATAATATTCGCAGAAATCGCCGTAGACGCTGGAAGGTTTATCGGTGCCGGCAATAAAGTTTTCGAGACCGCCCTGACCACAATTGAGAAGGCTGAGCAAAGCCATGATAAAAACTGCGGCGAGAATCAGGTCGCGTGACTGCCAGGAAAATTTGGGGGATGTGTTACTGTTCACGATTTTCCTTTTCTAAACAAAGTCTCTAAACTGTTATACAATATCTCTATACTGGTGTAAAATCGGTACGGAACCTTGTAAAAAGGGCCTGGAAAATCTGGAGGAAATAGGGCTTGCTCGAATTTATCATGGGTCTCGGGCTGCTGGAGAAGTTTTTTCTCACCTGCGCTTTGAGTGGCACCGTTGTTTTTATGATTCGCATGGCGCTCATGTTTACCGGCATGCTCGGCTCTTCTGATGGGGAGATCGATGCCGCAGATCATGACGCACCAGCTGAAATCGGGCATGATGTTTCCGATGTCAGCGATGTTTCTGACGTTCACGATGATGTGTCGGCAGACATTGGTGGCGATCATGCCGATGGCAGCGGTCACGAGGGGCTCGATAATTCTGACCTCTGTTTTCAGTATATCTCTATTCAGGGGCTTACAGCTTTTTTCATGATGTTTGGCTGGGTCGGGCTGGCGCTGGTTTATGAAAGTGGTTTCCCCGCCTGGATAGCGACTGCCGGCGGTATGGCTGCAGGCGTTCTCACAGTCTGGATTCTGGCGCAGATGTTCAGATTTGCTTCAAGTCTGCAGTGTGACGGCACGATGCGGGTGCGTCGGGCGCTTGGCTCGGGCGGCACTGTTTATTTGAGAATTCCGGCAGAAGGCACTGGGCAGGTTCAGGTCGAGATCGATGGCAGACTGCATGTTCGCGATGCCATTTCCGCAAATAAAGAAGAGATAAAAACCGGAGAGCAGATAACTGTTGTCTGGGTTCAGGATAACGGTGTATTAATTGTTGAAAAGGATAACAGAGAAGCAGGAGGAAAATTATGTGGCCGATAGTCGTTGCAGCATTAGTTGCAATCATGTTCTCAACCTTTGTGTATCTCGCTTCGCGTTACAAGCGCTGCCCGTCAGACAAGATTCTGGTTATTTACGGGCGGGTTTCTGACAATCGTTCGGCCCGCTGTCTGCACGGTGGTGGTGCTCTGGTTCTGCCATTGATTCAGGATTATGCCTATCTCAGCCTGACACCGATGACGATCAGTATTCCTTTGCAGAACGCGTTGTCGCTGCAGAATATCCGTATCAACGTGCCTTCGACCTTCACTGTCGGTATCAGCACCGATCCGAAGATTATGAACAATGCGGCCGAGCGTCTGCTCAACCTGTCGACTTCAGCCATGGAAGACATGGCCAAAGAAATTATCTTCGGTCAGCTGCGTCTGACAGTTGCTTCTCTGACCATCGAGCAGATCAACCAGGACCGCGAAAGCTTTCTTGAATCAGTGCGCAAGAACGTTGAGCCTGAGTTGAACAAAATTGGTCTGTATCTGATCAACGTTAACATCACCGACATTACCGATGGTTCGAACTACATCGAAAGTATCGGTAAAAAGGCCGCTTCAGAAGCTATCAACCGCGCCAAGGTCGATGTGGCCGAACAGCAGAAGCTGGGTGCGATCGGTGAATCGGTTGCGAACCGCGAACGTGCCATTCAGGTTGCCAAAAACCTTGCCGAAGCCGACAAGGGCGAAAAAGAATCAGAAGCTGACCGCCGCGTTTTCGTGCAGAAGAAAGAAGCACTGGCGGTAATCGGTGAAGCTGAAGCCAACAGCGAAAGAACCATTCAGGTCGCCAAGAAACTGGCTGAAGCAGAAATGGGTGAAAAGAACTCTGAAGCTGAGCGCCGCGTTTATGTGCAGCAGAAAGAAGCTGAAGCCATCGAGGGCGAAAACAAATCGAAGGCCGCGATTGTCGTTTCGAATTCTGAATTGATGGTCAAAGAAGCTCAGGCCCGCAAGAGCGCTGAAATTGCCCTGCGTGAAGCCCAGGTCGAAATTCAGAAGGCCCAGTATCTGGCCGAACTTGAACGCCTCAAAGCCGAAGAAATCGTTAAAAAAGAAATCGAAAAGCATAAAATTGAGCTTGATGCTCAGGCAGAAGCCGGTAAAATCAGCATTGAGGCCAAAGGTCATGCTGACGCGCTTTTGCAGAATTACGAAGCCGAAGCCGAAGGCGTCAGAAAAGTGCTCAGCGCCAAGGCACTTGGTTATGCCGAACTTCTCAAGAGCGTAAACAATGACCCGAAAGCACTGGCAACCCTGCTGATGGTTGAAAAGATTGAATCTATTGTCGAGAAGCAGGTTGAGGCCATCAAGAACATTAAAATCGACAAGATCACCGTCTGGGATTCGGCCGGTAACGAAAACGGCAATTCATCGACTTCGAACTTTGTTTCGAGCTTTGTTAAGTCATTGCCGCCGCTGCAGGATGTGGCCGGCATGGCTGGAGTCGAACTGCCCTCTTATCTGGGCCGCATGAAAGAAGGCGAGCCGGTGGCTGATGCTCACAAACCGGCAAAGCACGATCCCGCAAACTCTAAACGCTGATAACAACCAATTCAGCAGGGTCGAAAATCTTAAAGGGTTTTCGACCCTGCGTTTTTTTGCAAGGGATTTGGGTGCAAACGCTGGAACGCCGGATACGAATTTCGTCATTACGGGCGTCGACCCGGAATCCAGGTGCTTAATTGTAATTGCCCGGTTCTGGTGGGCTACAGCTTTTTCGGTGGAACGCCGGCCTGCGACAGTTCTTCGCTGAGGTGTTTCAGGGCGAGGTGAAAATCTTCGTAATGCAGCTTCAGCTCGGATTTAAGCTCTTCAATCAGCGGGCTGTTTTCGTCTCTGCAGGCGTTCTCAAGTTTCTGGGCTATTGCAGAAACGAGGTTGCCGCCGAGGTTAGCGGTTGAGCCTTTCATCGTGTGTGCTGATTTTTTGCAGCCTGAAAAATCCTTTTCTGCCAGGTGTTTTTCGAACGCAAGCAGGATTTTCTGAAAGTTCTGGTGTGAGACTTCGACAATTTTTTCAAGGGCAGCGGGCTTGCGGGAAAAGATTCTTCTGATTCTGGCAGCGTCAAATACCGGTTCTTCAGAGTCGGAATCGGTGGACTGAGAAATCTCTATCGGCTGAACCGGGTCGTTGATATTGGTGGCGTGTGTTTTTATATTGCGCAGGATCTGCAGCAGCAGATCAGGGTTGATAGGCTTTGACAGATAATCGTTCATACCTGCAACCAGGCATTTTTCGCGGTCGCCGGGCATAGAATATGCGGTCATGGCAATTACCGGCAGTGTTTTCATTTTTTCGACTGCCCGAATTCTTCTGATTACTTCGAAGCCATCCATTTCGGGCATCTGGCAGTCGAGAAAGACCGCGTCAAATGACTGCTGCTCAAGAAATTCAAGAGCTTCGGCACCGGAACCACTTACAGTTACAGTGCAGCCGAACATTTCGAGAATGCCACGGGCCACTTCCTGGTTGATTTCGTTGTCTTCGACCACCAGGGTCTTCAGCGAAAAATCGGGGGTGAGGGCTTTGAATCTGCCGCTGGCACCTTTGAATGAGTGAAATGCGTCGGTTGCCCGCTGTTTCCTGCGGCTGAGCATCTCAATCATGGCTGAAGCAAGTTTGGAGCTGGTCACCGGCTTGCTGATCAAAAAGGATTCTGCCAGTTTGCGGCCTGCGCTGCTGATTGCGGTGAGCTGGCGTGGCGTCATCAGATAAATTGTTCCCGCAGTATTGGGAATATTGTCGGCCATCTGCTGTTCATCAGGCTTTTCTCCTGGTGCCAGGTCGATGATGGCGAGCGTGGGTGTATTCGGTCTGCTTTCTTTCTGAAGAGTTTCACTTATATGGTCACGGTCTATCAGGCTCCAGCTCTGGTTCCAGGCTGTCAGTATCTCGCCCAGGGTATCTGTTACAGGGTTGGCCGGGCCAGCCACAAATACTTTCAGGTTTTCAGGAAATTCAGGTTTCTGGCCAACCTGGTTTTCAGACAACTTCAAGACGAGGGTGAAGTGAATTTTTGTGCCGAGCCCCGGGGCGCTTTCGAGTTTTATCTCGCCGCCCATGAGCTTAATCAGTTCCTGGCAGATGGTCAGACCGAGGCCGGTGCCGCCAAAACGCCTGGTGATCGAGGAATCAGCCTGGCTGAACTTGTCGAAAACAATCTTCTGCTGTTCAGCGGTCATGCCTATACCAGTGTCTTTAACCCGGAAGGTATATGCGGCGGTGTTGTCTGCCATCGACTCTGCATTGATCTCGAGGCTGATAAAACCCTCTTCGGTGAATTTAACCGCGTTGCTGATCAGATTAACCAGAACCTGGCGCAGTCTGCCGCCATCAACGATAACATTTTCGGGCACTGAAGGCGGAAATTTGAGGACCATCTCGATCTTTTTCTTCTCGGCCAGCGGCTGCATCAGGCTGACGGTTTCTTCCATCAGGCGTCGCAGGTTGATACCAAGCGGTTCGAGCACCAGTTTGCCCGCTTCAATTTTTGAAAGATCGAGCACCGAATTGAGAATATTCAGCAATGAGTGCGAAGAACGGTAGATCAGGTCGGCAAATTCCTGCTGCCGCGGATTGAGTTCGGTTGCCATCAGCAGTTCAAGCATGCCAAGAACACCGTTCATAGGAGTTCTGATTTCGTGCGACATGTTGGCAAGAAATTCGGTTTTAGCCTGGCTGGCCTGCTGTGCCTGAACCGCCATTTCTTCAGCACGGTTGCGGGCCTCGAGCAGATTCTGCTGTAGAGCGCGGGTTTCAGAAATATCAATCAAAATACCGTAATAGCGGTATTCTTCCATTTCAGGGTCTTTAACCTGAGTGCCGATGTTGGTGAACCAGCTGTAGCTACCGTCAAACTTGCGCAGCCGGCAGTCGAAACGCAATTCTTTGCCCGAAAGCAAGAATTTACGAACCGCTTCTTTGGCTTCGTGCAGGTCTTCGGGGTGAATAACCTGATATACCGACTGAATATTCGGCGAAAAAATTTCGGGGTTATAGCCGAGCAGATTCTTGATGTGGCTTGACCAGTAAAACCGTCGTTCTTCGGGAACGTATTCCCAGCTGGCAGCATGTGCTGCGGTGAGCGCATGCACGTTACGACCTTCTTCCATGCGCAGAGCCATAGCGTTTTCGTGTTCAACCGTGGTGTTGCGGAAAAAGCCGATGAGCCTGATGTGGCGGCGGTTGCTGCCAAAATAGTTACGCCCGATAAATGAATGCCACAGGTACTTACCGCCGTTACTCTTGAGGCGGGCTTCGAACTGGCAGTTTTCAACTTCGGCAATGTTCTTGATCAGGTGCAGGTCTTCGGGGTGAATGATCTCGAAGCCGATCTGCCTTTGCCTGCTGACTTCGCTGGGATCGGTATAGCCGAGGTTGTGATAAAGATCGTCAGGGGTATTGTTGATACTTGTCTCAAAATCGTATTCCCAGAGGAAAAGGCCCGCCGAGTCAAGGGCCAGCTTCAATCTGTCGCGGTAATCGAGCAGCTGTCTGAAGTCATTGCTGCGTTCGATCATCGAACCAAATATGTCGGCAGCCAGCTCAAGAGCCGAAATTTCGAAATCGAACCAGCGGCGCTCTTCTGACAGGACATGCACTTCGAGGCAGCCCCAGAATTTTTTATGCACAAAAATCGGAATGATGAGAAGAGATTTAAGACCGACCGCGCGAAGGTTTGCCTGAATGTCAGTAGAGAATTCTGCAAAGTTTCTGCCGACACCAGAGCCACTCAGAAGCTTCGAAGAGTTGCTTCGGATAATTTCGTAGACGAGGTCGGCGGTCTGGCGGTGGCAATGATGCTGATTGCGGCAATAGCATGAAAAACATCTGAAAGAGATCGAGGTGCTGTCGTGAAGGTCATTTTCACCTCTCTTGATCAGACCGATGCGGTCAGCGCCGACTGCTACGGCGATGGCATCAAGTGCTACCGGCATCGACTCTTCGACCGATGTCTCTGCCCCGACTACCAGATGCGCAGCCTCGGCAATACCTGAAATCAGCTTTTCGCGTTGCTCCTGAATCTGTCGTGCCCGGTGACTTACCGAGACGTCACGGATAATGCCGACCAGGCGGGGCTCTTCGCTGTCGCGGAGTTTACAGGTGACGCGGATAATTTCCCCGAAAATGGTGGTTGAGTCAGGCAGATCTATTTCTCGGGCGAATTTTTCGGTGCCGATCTTTTCAGGCAGCAGCGGAGTTGTTTCTATTATGGGTTCCATGCCTGGAAAAACTTCGGCATCGGTTTTGCCGGCAATCTTGTCGGGGTTGCAGCCGAAGCTTCTGGCGAATGACTGGTTGCAGAGCAGGTAATGCCCCTGAAAATCTTTGACGAAGATAAAATCTGGAATGGAGTCTATCAGGTGCTTCAAAAAAGAGCGCTGCCCGGCAAGTTCTTCGGTAACATTGCGCAGTCTACGGTTGAGAGCGAGAAGATAAAAGATAACCAGACCGAGGATAACCATTGAAACCAGGAAAATAGCGATCCAGTTCCGAAATCTGCTGATCAGATTTGCTACCATCGAGTTGTCGGTGTTATAGGGTTCAAGATTCAAAACCTGCATCAACTGATGAACCTGAGCGTAATTAGCGGCGATTCCCCAGGTAATCTTTTTTGGTATGTCAACGTCTGACATCTTGAGAATTGCCAGCGTCACCCGTTCTACAAGGTTCTCGTTGGCGTGTCTGACTCTTGCAAATGACCATTCAGGGTAAAGCCTGGTCGAGCACGCGAATGGCAGGGCATTGGTGTGCAGGTAAAGCTCGCGGCTGAAGGTTATCGAATTCATGTCGAACTTGCCTTCTTTTGCCAGCAGTTCAAGGCTTGAGGTACGGCAGATGCCAAAATCAGCCCGGCCCGATAGAACCTCGTCGATAATTTTTTCGATATCAGCGTGGTGAGTGATTTCGCGGCAGGCTTTGCGCAGGTCGATACCGCGTTCGGCAAATTCACGGGCTGCCGCCAGCCAGCCGCCAATAGACTGCACCGGCCCGGCTACCAGTTTTTTGTTGCGTATATCCCAGAGTGACTTGATGTTTTTGTCGTCTGAACGCCAGAAAATAACCGCGCCAAACAGGTTGTCGAAGGCCTCGATCTTCTCGCTTTCGCGTTTGAGAGTGGCAAGAACCGTTAGATTACCTGCCATGCCGGCTTCGACGTTGAAAATCGGGCTGGCGATGACAAAATCGACATCGCCGTCTTCAACTGCTGAACGCAGTTCGTTCCAGCCCATCAGCTGCATCTGAAAAAGATGCTCGGTGATTTCGCGGTTCAGAAATTCGATAGTTTCCTGCCATTCATAGTTCCAGCCGCCGATACTCTCTTTTTTGAGCACGCCGATCTTGATCAGGCTTGGCTCCTGATCGGCAAACAGCTGCGGAAAAACAAAAAGAGCCGAAAAAACGAGCATCACAGCCACTCTTAAGAATGCTGAGGCTTTTTTTCGGCTCATTCCGGCCTCCTGGGTTTCAGTTTATCAGAGAGGAGCTCCGCAGTCAGGGCAGCCTTTCCAGCCTGCTTCGATTGCTCTGCCGCAACTACGGCAGGCATTGCGCAGGTGTTCAAGGCAGAACGGGCAGAAGCTGAAGTTGCGCCCGACCATTTTGCCGCAGTTTGGGCATGAGGCCATATTTTCTTTGCGAACGTGTGCCGGCAGGGCGTTTTTTACGGGCAGTTCATCGCGTTCGCCAAGCTGGCTAAGAGAGAGGATCGCGGCAGTGCGCACGTCTTCTGATTCGTCGTTGAGCATGGTCATCAGAGGTGCCAGTGCCCGTTTGTCACCGAGTGATCCGAGAGCCTGGCATGACGCCGAACGCACTGCCGACTGTGAATCCTGCAGGCATTTAACAATCTCTTCAAAAATTTTCGGCTCGCGCGACTGGCCAAGAAGTTTTACCGACCAGTAGCGGGCATCGACGTTGGTGCCGCGAATGGCAGAAATCAGCTCTTCTGAAACACCGATGCCCTGTGCCCAGATAGAATCGGCAGCGGTCTTTCTGATGATCCATGATTTGTGGGCGAGATAGCTGACCAGCAGGCGGTGGGCTTCGCTGTTTTCGACCATAGCCATCGCTTTGATCGCTTCTAGCTTTGATTCCATGGGGGCGGTTTCGACGATACGGGCAAATCTCGGCACCAGATCAGGAGTCGCCTGATCTGCGAGCAGTTTGATGATCCAGAATTTGGCTTCATCACTGCTGGTATCGAGAGCTTCAGATACCGCCTGCGGGTTACAGAGATGAATTTTTTCAAGGCTGTCGAAAGCCGCCTTGCGTACCGGCCAGTTCTGTTCTTCGAGCAGATGCAGCAGGGCCACGACCATGCGCGGGTCATTGATGTTCTGGGCAGCGCGAATGGCTGCAAGTCTTATTTTCTGGCTCGGATGCTTGAAGATGCGCACCAGATACTGCACGGCCTCACCACCCATGTTGCCAAGGGTCTGAACCATCCAGTAGTCGACATCTTCTTCGTTTTCCGGAACCATCGACATCAGCTTGTTGAGCGAGCCGGGGCCAAGGCGGCCGAGAACCATCGAGGCGCCGCGACGCATGTTCCAGGTATCTGAAGTCAGGGCCTTTACCAGCCAGGGAAGCGCTTCGTCCTTGTAGTTCAGCATGGCTTTGCTGACATCGGCGAGAATGTCGTCATTCTTGCAGTTGAGAAGCTCGGTCAGAATCGGCATGGCTTCTTCGACTGCCAGAGACTTCAGTTCGCTGAAGGCGGCCTTGCGAATGTCTGACTTTTCGCTGGCAAGTTCCCGGCGAAGTTTGGCGACATCAATCTTGCTCATGGTTTTTTCCTGTTTCATAAAGATTAGTAAGACATCGGCATTACGACGTATTTGAAATCAGATTCGGGGTTACCCGGACGCATCAGACCGGGGTAACTCGGGGTGGTCATTTCGATGACGACTTCTTCATCAGCCGTTACGGCAAGGAAGTCCTGCAGGAACTTGACGTTGAAGGCGATATTGATTGGTTCACCGGTCAGTTCAGACTGAATAAACGATTCAGCCTTGCCCTGTTCTTTGGCATCTGACCATACACGGGTTTCGTTGGCAGTGACATCAAAATGCACCAGGCCGCTGATGTTGCGGGCGATAGGCACTACCGCCTTGAGCGACTGATTCAGTTCTTTGCGGTTGAGCTTGAGAATACGGCTCGATTCTTTCGGCAATACCCTGTTGTAGTCAGGAAACTTGCCGTCGACGAGTCTGGTGATAAGCTGAAACTGCGGTGAACTGAATACCAGCTGTTCTTTGTACAGGCCGATAATAACCGTTTCGTTGCTGTCGAAAAGCTTGTTGAGCTCGGCAACCGCCCGCGACGGAACAATGAAGACGCGGCGGAAATTCTCTGGAACCGCAATATTCTGAATGCGGGTAACTGCAAGTCTTTTGCTGTCGGTAGAGGCCATTACAGGTTTTTCGGCATTGCTGAAGTCTATGCAGATGCTCTTCTGCACCGGGTTGCCCTCTTCGATGCTCATGGCTACGGAAGCTTCTTTAAGGGCTCTGGCGAGGTCGTCACTGCGGGTCTGAAAAGACTGCATGCCGTCGTCGTTGAGAACCGGCACCGGCGGGTAATCTTCGATGCCCTGAATCTGCAGGTTGTATCGGCTTCTGCCGCTTGAAATGACGATTTCTGAAGACTCATCGCCACTGAGTTCGAAGGTCACCATGGCTTCGTCATCTGAAGAAATGCTGGAAATGATTTCCTGAACCAGCTTGGCTGGAATCGTGAAACTGCCGTTCTCGTGAATTTCGGCTTCGATTGTCGAAATCATCATGACTTCGAGATCGGTACCGACAAAACGCAGCTGGCCATCCTGGGCGGTGATCAGCAGATTGGCAAGTATCGGCCTGACGCCTTTCATGGCGACGGCTTTGCTGACAATCGCAACGGTTTCTGCGAGGGTCTTAAGTGGCAGTTTGAATCTCATTTTGCGGCCTCCCTGGCGATGCCAAGTTTAACTCTGATGCCGTTGATGTTCCATTCAGAAGCATCACCGGTCTCATTATCGAGTGCGCCAATGTGGCGGGCCAGGGTTTCCTGGGTGATGTAGCTGCCATATTGGCTGACTGAATCCTCGATGTCTTTTTTCATGTCGGTATCAATTACATCATATCCGACTTTAATGCGGTCGACAATGTCAAAACCTTTTTCCTTGCGCATGAACTGAATCTTGTTGACCAGCTCGCGGGCGAGGCCTTCAAGAATGAGTTCGCGCGACAGGGTCTTTTTAAGCGCGATGCTGAGAGAACCTTCTGACTGTACGGCGAAATCGCTTGAAGCCTGGGCCTGCAGATCGACTTCTTCTGGTTTGAGTGTGACCGGTTTGCCGTCGAGTTCAAATTCATAGCCGCCATTGGCGAGCTGTTTGCGCACTTCGTTGCCGTCAGCGGCTTCGAGATGTGCCTTGATCTGCGGAATCATGCCCTTGAGCGGGCCCTGGCCGATGGTTCTGAAGTTCGGTTTGGCGACGTAGCGAACCAGGCTGGCGGCATCGGTAACGGCGCAGACTTCTTTGATGTTGAGCTCTTCCTGCAGCAGGTTTTCCATGTCTTTGAGGGCGTTGCGTTCGAAATCGTCGGCGATGACGACTTTCATTTCGGCGAGCGGCTGGCGTACCTTGAGGTTGGCTTCGTTGCGGGCCGCGCGGCCGAGCTGAACGACCTTCATGACAAAGTCCATCTTGCGTTCGAGCTGTTCATCGATAAGCTCTTCGCGGGCGGTCGGGTAATCGGCGAGATGCACGCTTTCTGGTGCCGATTTATCGACGCCGGCAACCAGGTTGCGGTAGATGTCTTCAGCGATGAACGGGGTAAACGGCGCGGTCAGTTTGGCCATGCCGACGAGCAGTTCATAAAGGGTTACGAAGGCGCTCATCGAATCGCTGGCATTCTCACTGCTCCAGAAGCGGCGGCGGCTGCGGCGCACATACCAGTTCGACAGGTCGTCGACGAATTTTTCCATGTGGCCGGTGGCCCAGACGATTTCAAAGCGGTCCATGGCCTTGCGCACTTCGTCGGTGGTGTGGTTGAAGCGTGAGATGATCCATCGGTCGATCTCGGGGCGCTCAGAGACCGGGATATTGTGCTGCTGTGGCTGGAATTTTTCGATATTGGCGTAGAGAACGAAGAAGCTGTAGACGTTCTGCAGAGTGCCCAGATAGCGCTTCTGCGACTCGGCAATCGCTTCTTCGTAGAAACGTCTGGTGTTCCAGGGGGCAGTGCCGCTGTAGAGCGACCAGCGAACCGCATCAGCACCGTATTTGTCGAACAGCGACATGCAGTCGAGCACGTTGCCCTTAGATTTGCTCATCTTGATGCCGTTTTTATCGCAGATGAGGCCCAGAACGACGACGTTCTTGTAGGGCGGTGCCTTGTGCAGGAAGGTGCTGGTGACGAGCAGGCTGTAGAACCAGCCGCGGGTCTGGTCGACCGCTTCGCAGATAAAATCAGCCGGGAAATTGTTTTTGAAGGTTTCCTGGTTTTCGAAAGGGTAGTGCCACTGCGCAGTGTGCATGGCGCCTGAATCGAACCAGCAGTCGATGACTTCTGGCACGCGCTTCATGCTGCCTTTGCATTTCGGGCAGTTCAGTTCGATCTGGTCGACGTATGGCTTGTGCAACTCGATATCGGCAGGAACATTGCGGCCCATTTCCTTGAGATTGGCGACGCTGTCGACGAGATGGTGGTGTTTGCAGTCGGTGCAGACCCAGATCGGCAGCGGCGTGCCCCAGTATCTGTCGCGTGAAATGGCCCAGTCGATCATATTTTCGAGGAAATTGAGGAAACGGCCTTCTTTGATGTGACCAGGATACCAGTTGATCAGGTCGTTGTTTTTCAGCACTTCATCTTTGAAAGCGGTGGTTTTGATGAACCAGCTGTGGCGTGCGTAATAGAGCAGCGGGCTGTCGCAGCGCCAGCAGTAGGGGTAGGTGTGCTTGATTTTTGCCGAGGCCAGCAGGCGTTTGCTGATTTTCAGTTCTTTGATGATTTCGGGGTCGGCGGCTTTTACGAACACGCCTTTCCAGGGGGTGACTTCGTCTTTGAACTTGCCGTCGAGGCCGACCGGCTGAATGACCGGCAGATCGTTTTCTTTGCCGACGCGGTAGTCGTCTTCGCCGAAGGCCGGGGCGATGTGAACGATACCCGAACCGTCTTCGGTCGACACGAAATCGCCGGCAATGACGTAATGCGCTTTTTTGTCGGGCTTAACGTAGGTGTAGAGCTGGTGGTATTCGATGCCGAGCAGCTGTTCGCCCTTCATCGTTTCGACGACTTCGCCTTCGCCTTTGAGAACTTCGAGGCGGGCTTTGGCGAGAATCAGGTATTCTTCATTGAGTTTGACCTTGACGTAGTCGATGTCTTTGCCGACGGCGAGAGCGACGTTCGAGATCAGGGTCCAGGGTGTGGTGGTCCAGACCAGGAAGCTGGTATTCGGCTGGTCTTTGATCGCGAATCTGACGTAGACCGACGGATCTTCGACTTCGCGGTAGCCCTGTGCCACTTCGTGCGAGGAGAGAGCGGTGCCGCAGCGCGGGCAATAAGGCACGACCTTGTGCCCTTCATAGAGCATGCCTTCTTTCCAGAACTGGGCGAGCATCCACCAGACGGTTTCGATGTATTCGTTGGTGCAGGTGATATAGGGGTCGTTCATGTCGACCCAGAAGCCGCCGCGGGTGACCATAGCGCGCCACTGAGCTTCGTATTTGAAGACGCTTTCGCGGCATTTCTTGATGAAATTTTCGATGCCGTATTTTTCGATATCCTGCTTGCTTTCGATGCCGAGCTGTTTTTCGACTTCGAGTTCGACCGGCAGACCGTGGGTATCCCAGCCGGCTTTGCGGCCGACGTGGTAGCCGCACATGGTTTTATAGCGGGGAACCAGGTCTTTCATGGCCTTGGTGAGCACGTGACCCGGGTGCGGTGTGCCGTTGGCGGTCGGCGGCCCTTCGAAGAACACAAATCTTTTGCCGCCTTCGCGGTTTTTCATCGATTTCTGGAAAATGTTTTCCTTTTCCCAGTATTTGAGGATTTCTTCTTCGCGTCGGGCTGAAACCGTATTTTCGGGTTTTTCGAAAAGCATTGCAGGTGTCCTTATCTTGAGTTTGAATTTACGCGATATGCAGAGGCAATCCGGGCACTGTGTTCCAGACTGCTGGTATAGTGAAAACCGTCTTCGAGCGAGTTGCCGACCGCAAACGAACCGTGCCCGCGCACGATGACCAGCGGGTAGTCACGCAGCAGCGGCGCTACTTTTCCGGCCACTTCTTCTGAGGCGATGGCGTTGGTCACTTCGACCACCGGCACGCCGCGCGGAAAGAAGTAGCGGCCTTCGGCATCGACCGGGCAGAACTGGTCGGTAAAGAACGAAAGGGCGATCAGCTGCGGCGGGTGGGCGTGTACAATCGCCTGCGCGCCGGTCTGCAGATAAATGGCACGGTGAACCGGCCGCTCACGTGAAGCGCGTGCTGTTTCAGAGTCTTCGCCGTCGATAATGGTTTCGACGATATCGTCGTAATCGAGGCGGTGCAGCATCGAGCCGCTGCGGGTGATGGCCATCATGCGGTTCAGGCGCACGCTCATGTTGCCGGAATGCGAGTTGTTGAGACCGGCGATGAACAGGTCGTGACCGATGGTCTGAAATTCGCGCAGCATGGTCATGATATTATCTCGGGTATGGTTTCGCCGTAGATTGGTCTGATGATGCCCCGGTCGGTAATAATGGCGGTAATCAGCTCGGGCGGGGTGACATCGAAAGCGGGGTTGTAGACCGGCATGTTGTCGGGCGCAACCTGAACGCCGCCAACGAATCTGACTTCGTTGTGGTCACGTTCTTCGATTTTGATCTCGTTGCCGTAATTGATGCTGAGATCGAATGTCGATGCGGGCGCGGCGACGTAGAACGGCACACCGTTATACTTTGCGAGAACCGCAAGCGGGTAGGTGCCGATTTTGTTGGCGACGAAGCCTTTGGCGGTAATGCGGTCGGCGCCGACGACGATGCCCTGCACCTTGTCGTCGCGAATCAGGCTGCCGGCCATATTGTCGCAGATCAGGGTCGCGTCGAAACCTTCGTGAAAAAGCTCCCAGGCGGTGAGGCGGGCGCCCTGCAACAGTGGGCGGGTCTCATCGACGAAAATTTTAAATTTTTTGCCCTGTTCGCGGGCGGCTCGGAATACGCCGAGGGCGGTGCCGTAACCGGCGGTGGCGAGGGCGCCGGCGTTGCAGTGAGTCAGCCAGGTGTCGCCGTCTTTCAGCAGCGTGGCGCCGAAATGCCCGATTTTGCGGCACATTTCGATATCTTCGGCCTTGATGGCGTGTGCTTCTTTGAGGGCGATGGCGGCCGCTTTAGTAAAATCGCTGCCGGCCTGGGCTTTGACGACCTTTTTGACACGCTCGATTGCCCAGAATAAGTTAACGGCAGTCGGCCTGGTCGCAGCGAGGAGCTTGCAGATGCTTTCCAGAGACTGGTCGAGGGGTGTCTGGTGGTTAGCCGGACTGGCAAGGCCGAGGGCGATGCCATAAGCAGCGGCAACGCCGATTGCCGGGGCGCCGCGCACCTTCATGGTGACGATCGCGTGGGCGACCTCATGTTCGTTGTGGCATCTGACTTTTTTGGTTTCGACGGGCAGCAAAGTCTGATCGAGCAGCTCCAGGCTGCCCGAATCGCTGTGGTAAGATACAGCATCTATCATAGTTTTTCCGCCATTCAGAATCGCGTTGTCTCTAAAAAGAGAAACTTTTTATTTCAGAGGGGATAATAACAAACCTGCCTGCACCGGTCAAGAACAGTCAGATTTGTTACAGAGCTGTCGTATTTCTAACCCGAGTCAGGGTCTTGTTTTTTTGCTGCCTTTACTGAGCACTTCTATCTGTTTGAAGGCTTCCTGATACTGCGGGTTGTCTGGTTCGAGCGAAAGGGCCATGCGAAAACCTTCGCGGGCGGCCTGATAGTTCTTTTTCTCAAGCTCTCTTTTTGCCATCATAAAAAAAGCTTTGGCTGCCCGCAGCTGCTTTGGGTCTTTTGGCCCGGTTGCAATTTTATTTGCAGATGTCTGGCTGTCGGGATTGAAAAGTGCTGAGCCTCTGTCGCCCGAAAAATAATGGGCTGCCAGAAATCCGGCGAGAAAGATTATTGCAATTGTTGTTCCAAGTGCAGAGGCAGAAGAAAACGAGAGTGCTCTCAGTATCGCAGTGCCGGCCGAAGATCTTTCTTCCTGGTGATTGACCAGGCGAATCTGGGTGCCGACGGCCTTTTTCTCGGGCGCCGTCTGGGGTTGTGACTGCGGTTCAGTTTTTGTTACTGCGGTTGCAGTAATTGAGGGCTCGACCTTAGGCAGCATCTCTTGCCTGGTTTCATGGCCGGCAATCGTTCTTGTCTCATGAACATCCGGTGCCGGTTGCTCTTCTTCGTCGGACTTTCCGGTGGATACGAAGAGTTCAGCGCTCAGTTCCATCTCGATAAGCTGAACCAGCTGCCTGAATTTTACCCTGTCGGGGTCGTTTTCAGGCTCTTCGTCGTTGATGAACAGCTGATAGCCAAGACCTTCCACTATTTCTTCAACTATCTGATTTAATTTTTCAGGATTTGACAATTCCATCCGGGGCACCCTCTCAAATTTTTCTATTCAGGCAATTATAACTGAGATTTTTACTTTGTTGCAAACAACTGTGATACTTATAAAAATCGCCGCGTTATCGGTGGCAGCTTCGGAGCAATTGCATTAAGCTTCTGGATTCCGGGTTTAGGCCCGGAATAATGATTAATTGTGTTATTGCCGCGTTTATGCTCCAGATGGTATAAGCGGGAATCTTGTTCTGGTCGGAGGTGCTGGCATGTCGGTGCGTTTGTTCCGGAGGTAACTTTGATGGTTTGTCGTTTTTGTTTTCCGGATTGTAAAATCTGCTGGTTTAGGCTATTTTCCTGATATGATCGTCTATCTGAATAACAACTCGCTTCTTTCGAAAAGATCACACGGATTTTCGTTTGCTTGTGGCTCTGCCATTGCTCCGACCCTGTGGTCGAGATTTCTTCTGTTTATGCTGTTTATGATTCTTGCCGTTGCTGCACCGGCGCACGACAAGCCATATGCATTTCTTTCGCTGCACGCCGGGCATGGGCAGAAAGACGGGTTGCTCAACCAGCCAGAGGGCATGGCCTTTTCCCCTGACGGGAGATTTCTGGCGGTGGCCGATACTCACAACAACCGTCTGCAGCTGTTTTCGGTCGATAATTCGCCGCTGGCCACTCAGCCGCTGAAGCTTGAAATGATATATGGCGACCTCTGGCCCTGGGATGACCGCACTCAGCCCATAGATTCGAATGACGCTTACCGCGAAAAAGACTATTTGCATGGCAGAAATCCGAATTATCTCGTCGGGCGGGCCTATCAGCACGCGCAGAGTCGCATCAGGCCCGGCGAAAATGTTCCGATCGACCATTTTAATCTGCCCGTTGGTGTTGCCTGGCTTGGCACCGCGACGATGCTGATTGCTGATACCGGTAACCACAGGGTCAAGGCCCTTAAACTGAATGGTGAGGTCAAATGGATTCTCGGTCAGGAAGGCTGGAAAGACGGCTATTTTCATCATCCGCTTGGCATCGATGTCGACTGCGCCGGCCAGATTTATGTCAGCGAGCCGCGCAGCAATTATATTCGCGGTCTCGGGCTCGATTTCCTGCAGCGCCAGCGGGTGCAGGGAAATCGCCTGCAGATCTTCTCGACCGATCTCAAGCCTTCGAAGCGTCTTGGGCACATGCATCACATGTCGGGTCGAGATTATCGCCAGTTTAAGGATATTACGCGAGTCTGGGTCGGGCTGAACGGCGATATTTTTCTTACCGATAACGGTAATCACCGGGTAATGGTTTTTGAGAACAATATGCAGAAAAAGGCCGAGTTGATCAAATGGCCGCACTATACACTGCGTTACCCGAACGGCATCGACTGCTCACCAGATGGCATGCTTGCCATTGCCGATACCGGCAACCACAAGGTTCTCATTCTCGATACTGATTACAAGATTATGCAGATTATCGGCGGTTTCGGCACCGGACCTGGTAAGTTCGTCAGGCCGCATGAAGCACGTTTTGGCCCGAACGGTGATCTTTACGTTCTCGATACCGGTAACGGCCGCATTCAGATTTTTCGCGGGCCGGTTTTCAGACAGTTTCCGCGCTGCCCGGTTCCTGAACCTCCTGAACCGCCGCCGCCCCCGCAAAAAATTGAAGAGCTTCTGCCGCCCCCGGTACCACCTCAGGACTCTTATTAATATCTCGCGGCTGTCGCAGTCTTCAGCATGATTCAACAGGCCGGCAGTCAGGCAGCCGGAAACGATAAATCACGGTCGGGCAACTCGCATTACGGCGGGGATGCTCTTTTTAGACTTGATTTAAATTATGGATTGCACCGCATTATTTTTGTGATTTTTTAAGTGTTTTGTGCTATAAATATAGACATAGAAATAAACAGGATACTTTTTTGATCTGACCTCATTTTCTGTAGTGTTGCTTCCGCTTTTGCTCTGCTTTTTAGAGCAAAGTTGTGCGGATGGTTCTTTATTAAGAGAAAAAATGGAGCAGTTGAGATGAATGAGAACGGCAAAAAGCGTTCTGCTGGTAATACCAGCGACAGCGGAAGAATCCGGATTATCGAGGAAATAGTAGAAGGATTCTGGGATTGCCCGAACTGCAATGCGAAAAATCGTGGTTCAGCCCAGCAGTGCGAGAGCTGCGGTGCAATCCGCAGCGAAAATGTAAAATTTTATGTCGATGAAGATTCGAAGGTTATAAACGACGAAGCTGAGCTGGCAAAGGCCGAAGCTGGCCCAGACTGGGTCTGTCCGTTCTGCAGCAACATGAGCCCGTCGTCGTCGACAAAATGCACCGGTTGCGGTTCAGACCGCTCTGACGGCAAAAATCGCGCTACCCGTGAACTGGCCGCCGGTGAAACCGGCAAAGACGAGAAAAAAACACAGAAGCCTGCTGAACCGCCAAAACCGGCGCCGCTTTGGTTGAAGGCCGGTTGTGGCATTTTTGCCTTGCTGTTCGTCATTCTCATGGCCTTGAGCTGCCACGAGAAAGCGGCAAAGATTGAGATTACCGCCAATCAGTGGGTGCGCCAGATCGAACGGGCTGAATACAAAACCGTTCGTGAAAATGCCTGGGCCAACGAAGTGCCGGCCGGCGCCCGTAAGTTCTCGAGTGAGCGGCAGGTCCGCTCTCACAAAGAGATTCCAGATGGTTTCGAAGAAGTTAACGAAGAATACACTGAAAAGGTTAAGATTGGCGAAAAGCAGGTCGAAGACGGAAAAGTCGACCTTGGTAACGGCCGCTTTAAGGTCAAATACAAAGTTGTACCTGAGTATCGCGAAGAAAAGAAAACACGGCGCGTCAAACGTCAGAAGTTCCGCAAAGAGCCGATCTATGACGAAATGGTCTACTATGACATCGAGCGCTGGGTCCCATTTGCCACCATCGAGCTGAAAGGTACTACCGATGAGCCGCGCTGGCCAGATTCAGGCGTCAGCAATAATGTGCCGCCACAGGTTGGCGATCTGACCGAAAAGGCCAGAATTGAAAACTATATTGTGAAGGCGAAAAAAGATGGTTCACCCGAAGAAATCGAGATCAAAAAGCTGCGTGACAAGCCATTGACACACGAGCAGTTCATGAAGCTGCGGGTCGGCACCAAATGGGAAGCCATCTTCAGCGGCCTCGGTGACCTGCGTGACATCAAGTTTCAATGATTGTCTGACACAGACAGACTTGTCTGAAGTATTCGAAAAGCCCTCGGATTAAGCAAAAAAACCGCCCGGAATTCTTACCGGGCGGTTTTTTTGCCTATTGATTGCTGCATTATTCAAGACCGTCAGACAGGCGGTTCAGTATGCTGCGCAAAAACGGGTCGCTGATGACCTTTTTTTCGCTGATCTTGAGCCTGGAACTGAAATCTGCAAGAAGTTTCATGTAAAGCTCGCGGCTTCCCGGTGCCGCAATTTGTGCTTCTTTAAAAAGGGTGGCAAAAGCATTTTGAATACTTCTGGCAAAGTATTTGTTGATCAATATTATCCAGGCACCACACAAGAGCATGCCGGCCGTTAAACTGGTCAGTAAAAAATATGACCAGCTTTCAGAAAACAGCAGGCCGCCCAGTGTCGCTGCCATCAGAAGTGCCATAATGCAGCCGAAATTTGCTGCAAACTTTTTTGCCGCGCGTATCCGCAAAAATTCGGTCGCTGCTTGAGTTGTGTCGAGCAAATTCTGTAATTGCCTCTGAACAAGACTGTTTCCGATGTTCTGCGCAGGATTTTGTGGCTCAAATACGTCGAAATCTCTCAAACAAAACGGGCAGCGCAGCAGCGACCCCTGCAGATTGTCAGGGATAGTCACACTTTTTTGGCAAAATTTGCAGATGCCGTCTGCTGTCATTAAAAACTCCTCCAGAAAGGCAATGCCATACAAAAGCTCACTAAAAAGCCTGGCTGAAAGGTCACCTCGGCGGAGCGGCGACAAGTGCCCGATCTGCTTTTGCAATAACTGAATTATAACATAAGCCGTACATACTGATTGTTCGCGCGACTCTTGCTGTTGCTCAGGGCAATCGCAGTAAACTTCCGGATTCCGGGTCTACGCCCGGAATGACGAATTTCATATCCGTTCCCGCGTTTATGTTCCAGAGATCACAGGTGGGAATCTTGTTCTGGTGAGCATACTAGCATTTTATTGTAATTTCCCTGAGAATTTACAGCTTTGCCTGAGTGAAGTGTTTTAATGCTCAGGCTGTTCAGGTACGGTTTTAAAGGTTTTGCAAAAGGCTGTCTGTCGTGTATAATGTCTCGTCTGATCTAAATTTCGATATTGTTGGAGTTAAAGCATGAACAAAATAATCAGCCTTTTCGCAGTCTTCTGCATCGCCATAGCTCTTCTTGGTTGCGGTGGCGGTGGTGGTGGCGGCAGCCCGGTCGCACCTGCTGCTGATCCGGCATTTGACGCAGTTCTTGAGGCTAATCTTCCGACTGTTGCTGCTTCTTATAAGAATATGCAGAGCTCTCTGGCAGAGAATAGCGCTAAAACCCCGACTGAAAGAGCTGATTCTTTCATGCCAGAAATTTCCGACAGCTTTGTAAATGCAGCAGGCAACGCGGCAAAGACCGAAATGCGCGATATAACTATCGATCGTCTGACCCGCTATACCATCAACAAATATACCTTCATTCCGGTTTCGCATAAGGTAATTGAAGCCGACAAAACTATTGAAGTAACAACTTATATGGCTATCGATGTAACCAGAAAACCTGGTGTAACCGTTGGTTACGAACAGGTCTCGACTGTTATCAGCCCGAACCCGGTTGTCACCTGGACTAACGAAAGCGGCACCTGGAGAATCACCAAGGGTCTGCCGTATCTTTCCTCTGAGATTCCCTTCTGATTTTGTAAAAAATCTGATAACCGACGCAGGGGTTCAATATTTTGAACCCCTGCGTTCATTTTAGGTTCTATGCCTTTGATTTATTGCTCAGGAAATTGCGCTGATGTATAATTTACCTTCAGGGGGAATTAAGCATGAATAGAATCACCGCCAACTCAAAGATTCTTGGGGGGAAACCGATTATCCGTGGTACGAGAATCTCGGTTGAGTTTATACTCGAATTGCTTGCTTCAGGCGTCAGCGAAGATGAGATTCTTCAGGATTACCCGCATCTGACAAAAGAAGATATTCAGGCATGTTTGAAATATGCGGTTGGTTTTCTCAAAAACGATATTTATATCGATCTTGAAGTTGCATGAAAAGCCTTGTGGCGGCAAAAATTCTTGCTGATGAAAACATTTCTCCGAGAGTGGTGTCTTTTCTCAGGCAGAAAAACATCGATGTTATCGATACCAAAGAGCAGAACTGGCATGGGAAATCAGACGAATTCCTTTTGCAGAAGGCATTCGATGACTGCCGCTTCATTCTTACACATGATGCCGACTTTGGAACTCTGGCAATAAAGTGTGATAAACCCTGTTTCGGCATTTTATATCTCAGACTCAAGTCTCCGTGCGCTTCTAACGTAATTAAAACCCTGGAAAAGCTATTTGAGGTTCCTGTGGATATCAAACCCGGAAGTCTGGTCGTGATCGATGAAAGCCGAATCAGAATCCGTCTGCCATCCAGACCGGTTTTAAAAAGAGTTTCAGAGCCGGCGGCGGAATACGAACCGGGAAACAAGTCTGATACCGTAAA
>JAKQKW010000147.1 GCA_029560455.1 Candidatus Rifleibacteriota bacterium | reverse complement strand
GAGGCTTTCGGCGAGAGCGGCCTTGATAACGAGGTTTTTAAGAGCTTCAAGGTCGTTGATATGCTCTATGGTAGAATTGATTCGGGTTGGTATTCGCTCAAAACGAGACTGAAGAATAGTATTTAAAGAGGCTTTGTGAGAAGCAATGCCTTCCTCCAGGCCTTTTTCGATGCCTTTTTCGATGCCCTTGGCTATTCCACGTCTTTCGAAAGTAGTAACGTAACGCATATTTTCCTCCAGTTCGTTCAGGGTGTCAGTGTAAGCGTTTTCATAGTCGGCAGGCAAGGTCATTATCCAATCGAGGAATCGGAAAAGTTCCAGAATGGTTTGCCGGTCGAATTTTGCTTTATACAGTGCTCTGGCTGCATAAGCCTTGAATTCAAGGCGCTTTGCATCGTCACCAACTGTTTCCATTGTTTTCAGATGCGCAAACGCAGCTATTGCAAAAGGATTCTGACTGCTTTCAAGATTTTCGACCCTGCTGGCGAAATCAAGAAGTTTCACCATCGGAAATCGAAAATTCAACTCGCAGCCCCATAATTCATGAAAGTATTCCTGCGGGTGCCATTCCTTGTTTTTATCAGCAAGCAATGCCAGGCTGGCAATTCTCTTCTGATATCTATCGAAGATTCTGTAATGATAAACCAGCATCCTTCTGGCGAGATCGCTGTCTTCCTGTCCCTGAATTTCAAGGTGAACCAGCACCCAGGCTTCCGCTCCGGACAACTCGCTGACTTTGACAAGCTTGTCGGCATAACGCCGACCGGTGACGCCCTGAACAGCAATTTTCTGAAATTCTTTGTCAAGAAATTCGTATTTCTTACGCCAATCAATCCTGATCGCGATTTCAGGAAAGAAAAATTCCATGAACTGCTGGAAATATTTTTCCACCAGATCTTTCCATGGGGAATCGTAATCTGTGCGCTTTACCATATTTTCAACCTTATCAGCGGCCTTGTTGCCATGATAACCTGCCGAATCTCTTAAAGCAAGATTCAGTGAAGGGAGCTGGCGATACCGGCAAAGTCGCTGCATTAACCTGCAATACTGCCCGAAGTGTTACCTCTATGATCAATATTTAAAATCTATCATATTTTTACTCCTCAGCCATTGCCAATGCCCGCAGATTTCAAGATTGCCAGGCCGGGGTGAAGTTTTAGAGGTTGTAGCTGTTTTTGACGGCGGTTTCCATGGTTTTGAGCTCTTCTTCGCTGAGAAAAGCGAAATGGGCCGACCTTTTGCCTGTTGAAAGTCTGCCGTTATTCTGCAGACAAAGCTGGATAAAAAGATCGATCAGGCGGTCGGGCATGTCGATTATCCGCTGCAGCGACTTTCTTGCATTGTCAAAACTGGCAAGAAAGCTGAGCTCTGATGCCAGTTCTTCCTCGACGGTTCTTTCGACAAACTCGAGCAGGGCTTCTGCCTGAACGGTGGCGTCAAAATAGCGGTACCAGCAGCCAGTGTCATTGGTTACCGTCATCTGACCGTTTTCATGCAGCCGGTAATCGATCTGCTGCAGCAGAGGCCGTGAGAAAGCCTCTAGCGAAGCATCATAAGCCGCCTGATCTTTCAACATGACTGCCGAAACCGGAAACATGAGCCCCGGCGGCAGCACACCCCGTAACGCCAGGATATTGTGAACGAGAAAACGATGAATCCGGCCGTTGCCGTCTTCGAACGGATGCAGAAATACAAAACCCCAGGCAATCACCGCCGCATGAATAATCGGGGAAAACCGGTCGCTTTTCAGACGTTGATGCGCCTCAATGAGACCGGCCATCAGTTCAGGCAGATCATCAGGGCGCGGACCGATAAAATGAATGACTTCGCGGTAGCCGGCGACGGTCTGGCCGACATAGTTCTGGCTGCTCCGGTAATCAAAGTCACGGAAACGAGGGTCGACGATGCGGTTCTGCAGCTCTATCAGCTGCTGTTTGCTGCAGAAGTCATCTTTCCCGGCCAGCTCAAGAAGGGCGATGAATTTTTCGGTGCGCGAAGCTCCAGGCTCAATGTGCTCAATGGCAAAAGATGATCGGGTCTCTTTGTTATAGAGATAACTCAGGGCGCGGCGCAGTAGCTCAGGCGGGAAGACTCTGACGATTTCTTCACAACGCTGACGCAGATCGCTGTAATCAAGTCGGGAAAGCTTCTTTGACTTTCTGACAACGGGGCAGAAAGACCGGCAGCCGGGAAGATTGTCAACAACCCGGTGGCGTCTCGATTTTTCACCGTTCTGCAGTGTAAAGTATTTTTCGGGTTCCAGGGCGTCGACGTAGTTTCCGGAAGTCAGGTCGCTTATCGGCAGCTGACTGCCGGTTAAAAATTCGTAAAAAAACCAAAGTCGACGCGCATATTTTCCGGTCGGGCGGGATTTTATGTGATCAGCGAGCTCAGAGACTGCAATGTGGCTGAAAATCAGGGCCAGCAACCCGAGGTTGACGCCATCATATTTGAGCGCAAATTCGAGATGGTCGCCGATTTTTTCGCCAGGCCAGTATTGCACCCTGAAAACCTGCTCGACATGGTCACCATGAAATTTTGTATACTGCGCCCCGGTCTGAGAAACCAGCGACCGGTGCCAGTTAGGAATGCCTGAAAGAGCCATTTTTTCAAGCAACCAGGTATAGCCGGCCAGGCGTAATTCAGAAATGCTTATTTCCATCCGCAAACCCCACAAATATTGTTATTTCTCTGTAAAAATAATTATTATACAGTCTGTGTCAACTAAAACGCTTATGTTTCGGGTTATTTTTATTTTAAAGAATGACAACAATCTGGTAGTCTCCGGTGATACGCATTGAACAAACCGGAAGGCCAGAATTAACAGGTTTGAAATCAGGAGCGGTGGCCCGAATTGATTGGGTTTGTAATTGTTAATAACAGCAAGGTTTTTATAAAAGACCCATCCGATTAAGCTATGAGCCGGTTAAGCGGCCGGGGTTATTTTGCTTTTGCTGCGCTGCCGGATTTTCTGGAGCGGCGGGTGGGAGCGTAGGACGCGGCGGGGTCTGAAACTTTATAGTTGTCTGCGGGTGGTAATTGAAAATTTCCGGCTGGGAACAACGCCTGAGCACGCGAAGCCTCAACCAGA
>JAKQKW010000129.1 GCA_029560455.1 Candidatus Rifleibacteriota bacterium | reverse complement strand
GTTCGACGAAATAAACAAAAATCAAATACAAATCGGACAAATACAAGGCCAAATACCAAACAATACGACAATATGACGCGAGCTAAAGATTGTTCTTGAGCCCATGATTGTTTTCGTTGTATGGTTTGTCTGATATCATGGAGCTGTTTTGTTTACCTGTGTGCCATTGCAAGTGGTGTTTGCTTAGCTTGGTCTCAGAAATTGACTGGCAATTAGAGAAGGAGCTTTTAGATGAGTGAGAAAAACATTGTTGTTGTTAGCGACCTTCATGTCGGTGATAAAAGCAATCGGGACAATTTCTTTTCTGGCGGTTTTAACGATCTGTTTCTTGAATTTTTAAATGAAGGTTGGGTTAAAGAATCGGAATTGATAATTCTAGGAGACTTTTTTGAGTTTTGGCAGGCAAATTTAGGTGATGCAATAAAAGAAAATCTGGAATTGATAAGAATTCTAGAAGCTAGGAGACCAGTTTATGTTGTCGGGAACCATGATGTAGACTTGCAGCCCTTAATCAATGAACCTTTCTTTTTAGATAGTTTTTTTCAAAATATGTGTTTACCATTCTTTAGGATAATTGGTGGCAAAAAGTTCTATTTTTCTCATGGTCATGAAAATGACCCGCTTAATAGAGGCACTCGGCCCGGTATCGGTAGGGTAGCTGCAATAGTGGCTGGTTACTTCGAAGATAAATTTGGTCCAATGCTGCCCCATGGTGTCTCAACAGAGGATTTTTTGCATTCACTTTTTGATTCTCTCTCTCAGTCTGCTGAAAAAATTTACGGTAGTATACAATTTGATATATTAAGTGTTTTCAAAAAATCTATATTGGAAGCTTCACCCACTCAAGTTAAGGATCAAATTAACCAACACTTTGTTCATATGATTGAAGCAAAAGAACGGCTAAAATTTGACGTTGCTGTCGTTGGGCACACACATGTACCTGGGTCATATCAAGATTGGTATTACAATTCTGGGTCTTGGGTTGTAAAATCTGTGCTAACACCGAATAATTTCTGACCCATGTTCCATATTTTATTGGACCCGGGCAAAGTTGCCTGTTTTTGAGTTTATTGTCTGCAGGTTGTCAATTTGCTTGAGTTTTCAGCCTTCCCGATTGCTGATTTTCTGGCTGTTTTTTGCCTGCCATAATTGTCGGCCAACATGAAAAACGCCCACCGGCGGTTATATCGATGCCGGTGGGCGTTTTTGACGCTCAGATTTTTGTCGTTTATCGTTTATTGGTCAGCATTCTCCAGAGTCTTTTGCTTTTTCTGCTCCTTTACCCTGGCGTTGAGTTTCTTTGATTCGTGCATTCTCCAGCTCGGGCCCTGTATAGTTATCAGAATTGAATGATGAATCATCCGGTCGATCAATGCTGTCGTCGTTACCGGGTCTCCAAGATAGTCGCCAAGCTCTTTAAAGTCGATGTTGGTTGTGATGAGAGTAGAGCCTTTGCAGTAACGCCCGTCAATGACTTTGTGGAAGAGGCCGGCGTGCCTGGCTTCACTTTGTTCGAGTTTATCGAGTCCGACCTCATCGATCAGAAGGATTTCAGGTGACAGATATTGCTTTAAGCGCTTGTGCATTGTGTTGTCTGCCAGTCCGGCCATCAGATCGTTGAGCATGTCTGTGCCGGTAGTATATCGGCAACGATATGATTTTGAGCACGCCAGTAGCAGCAGAGCCTTTGCTATGTGGCTTTTGCCGGTTCCCGAGCTTCCGGCAAGTATTAGTCCCTGCTTTCTGTCAACGAAATCAAGCCTGGCAAGATCCATAATCTGAGCCTTATCAACGCCCGTCTGGAACTTGAAGTCGAATTCAGCCAACAGTTTTCGCTCAGGCAGGCGGGCCTCGCGAATTCTTCTTTCAATGCGTCTGTCGATCATATCTTGCGCTTCGATCACCAGTATTCTTTCAAGGAATTCAGACGGCGGCGGGTTGTTCTGCGCGGCCCAAGCCATTTCACTGTCGATGGCTTCAAGTATTTTCTTCAGTTTCAGAGTCTGTAGATGACTTTTTATATGCATCAGAGTTGGTGAGGGTTTCATGTATTATCTCCTGTGATTGAAACAGCTCGCCGTATTCAGACAGCGGCCGTTGTATTATTGGTGGCAGAGTCTCGGCAAGTTGTTGCCGGGCTTTTTCATTTCTGATCGATTCAAGGGTTCTTGGCTGAGCCTTGACCGCCAGAATTCTTTCGACAGCCTTCGCATCGTATGCGTTGTAGCGCATGGCATGCATGAGAGCGCTGTGAATGTCATCGCTGTTGAATTGCGCTTTGAGATTCAGAATGTGTCTGACCTGAAAGCCGATATTTCTGGGATTTTTGTTCAACAGGCCCGCCAGAAAATCTTCGGCTGCTTCGCCAAAGCTCACGAAAGCATCTCTAACCGGCTCAAGTCCATATTTTTCTCGTCTCACCCGATAATGCGAGGGATCCTCGATAGTCGCATTTTCGCCCATCGCGTGGCGCTCATGAACCGCAAGCAGTTTCAAGTCCTGACTGTAAATTCTCAGCTCTCTTTCGCCAGCTTTGATGCTGAGAATATCACCTATGTAACCGGTCGGAACCGAGTAGCGATTGGTTTCGAAAGTTACCATGCTCTCACTGTTACACACTGCAAGTCGAACTTCTGAACAGTCGTAAGGAAAAGCCGGCAGAGGTTGCAGAGCAGAGAGCTCTTCTTCGTTGAACAGTTCTATGGGAGTGCGTCGGGTTGTGTCATGAACATGCCGGTCTGAAACATTTTCAAGCCACCAGCGAGCCGTTGCTCTCAGATCATCAAGATCCTGAAAATCTCTCCCGCACAACAGATTTCCCTCTATATACTTGAACGGTGCTTCAACTTTGCCTTTGGTCTTGGGGCTACCCGGTCGGCAGGCAATGGGGCGGCAGTTGTAATGCGTTATGAACGCCGTAAAAGCCGGATTAAACACGGGCTTTCCAGCCTCCCAGCGCAATACCACCGTTTTCTCGTTATCATACAGGCACTCGGCCACAACACCGCCAAAATATTCGAAAGCCGCCTGATGGCGGCGTATCAGCGTATAAAAATCATGGCGCGGGCTGAAATCAATGAATTGCCGCCGCGAATGACCCAATATATACGAAAAACACTGAACCTCAGCCTTCCCTGATCGGGTAAAGGCTAGTTTATAAGGGCTCCAGTCCATTTGGCCCTGCTGGCCAGGCCCTGTCTCGAAGCGAATTACCGGTTCTTTTGCGACAACACGAATCTTTCTCAGATGAGCGCGCAGAATGCTGACACCGCCGTCATAACCCTCTTTCACAAGCTCTTCAAAGACGCGCTGAGCTGTTATGTTTTTATACTTTTCAAGCAGATCGATTATCTGAGCAGAAAATGCGTCGAGCTTGCTCTTCCTGGTGCGCCGAACCGGCAATATGTCGTGCTCACTTGCGCGTCGGGCAGAATGTTCCCGCAGAATGCGCCGCACAGTATTGCGACTGATGTTGAATGTTCGCGATAAAAATCTGATTGAGTTTCCATCGCGGGAAAGCAGAATGAGCTCCTGCTCGAACTCTTCTCTGCTGTGAAAAATACGTGGCATCATCATACCTCCAGAGTTTTTTCATGCAAAATGCGCGATATCAATGACTTAAGGCTTTGCGCGCTCGTCAGCGCCTTTTCAAGTAATGCCTCAGAAACGGCATGGTCAGATGCCAGAACCTCTTGAGCACTTATAATTACCGATTTCTGCAGACGCAACAGACTTTTAAGCTGACCTGAAAACCTGTCGCAAGGTTGCTGCTGAGCGACTAATTCAGGTGAATCGTATGACCAGGCATTATATAGAAGCGTAGACCATTGCTGAGTCGGCATGGTAATAAGTTGCCGCACAAGCCGCTCAACCGCACGCTTCCCAAGATGGTGCTTTAAAACGGCATATAAAACTTCCTGCTGGTTGCCCCGGGGCAACAGAGCTAATGCACGCCCGACACTGCTGGAAATCAGACCCAGCCTGATATGCTCCTGAACTGAATCTGACAGTTTCTCGATCAACGAAATCCGACGACACACCCAGCTCTTGTCGCGGCCCAGCAGAACTGAAATCTCAACCTGAGACAGACCATCTATACGATGCAACGACTGCAGAACCAGAGCCTCTTCAATATCGCTTATCGAACGCGATGCCTGGTTCAGCTGAATGATTCTGGCCTTGCCAACACGAGCCTGGGCGTCAACGAAAACGCATTTCAAGGTCTCGGCCTTCAGACTTCTCAACGCGCGAAGCCGTTTAAATCCATCAACCAGTTCATGACCGTCGTCTGTCCTCAGGCAGACAACCGGACTCATCTGACCGAATGTTTTTATCGACTGCAGCATGCAAGCGTCGGCGCGAGCATTGATTATGCGCAGGGGACCATAGGATTCGCCAATCTGCGAAAGATTAAGTTGGTGTATTTCATCGCTCATGTTCAAAGTGTAATCAGACCGCATAAAGCTGGCGAGCTGGTCATCTCTTTACAATCAACCCCGCCAGAAAACTGCCGGAGATACATCCCCGAAAGTGCCTGTTGATGAGCGATGAGCTCGTCCATCTTTACAATAAAACGCGGGTCGAATGGTGTGCGACGAAATGGCATGAAAAGCCCTGCCAGAAAAGATTTGAGCTCGTCCATCTTTACAATCAGAGACGAGCTCGATGAGGGTAAAACAGACCCGGTAACGAGTAAATTTTTGCGGCGCCGATTACGATGCCGTTGCTGCAATCGATTCCGCTCTGTGTATGCTCGCGACCGGGCACGGTATTCCCGCATATAGGAAGGGTTTCTGGCTCGCCAGGCCTGCTGAGAAGACTTCTGGTTGTCACTGTAATCAGGATCACTTACCAGTTTCTTCTTTTGCCAGGCCCGCTTTCGCGCTCTCTGGCAAGAGAGATTACTGCAATATTCCTGCCCGGGAACTGAGCGACAGGGCGAAAAGGACTCCCCGCAATGTTTGCAGAGACGGTTCATCAGATAATCACCTGGTCTGAAAGATGGCCAAAGAGATGCTCTACTCAGGCCATGGTGCTGAATTTCAAAATTCTAAGCACCAATACAAGTCTTTCGGATCAAGAATATGATTCAAAGCAACTTAAGCCATGAACCAAGGTGGTATCTGGCAAAATGGTGGGTCAGGGTTAAATCGGTGCTGCAAAAAAATGACACCGAAAAGTGGGTCAGTTTTTCGTCGGTGGGTGGGTCAGAACATGACCGGTGTTAACA
>JAKQKW010000106.1 GCA_029560455.1 Candidatus Rifleibacteriota bacterium | reverse complement strand
CCCCAATGTCCAGCTGCAGCGGCGATGCGCGGCCAGGCGGCGCAGAGGGCCGGCCGATGACATGGAATGACAAGCGCAGAAAGCCGGCCGGGGCAGATGGGCATTGCACGCCTGCGGAAAGCCCTGCGGATTCCCGCAGGGCTTTCCGAGACCTGGCCGCCGGCCAGGTCAACACCCCTCCGGGGTGCGAGCCTGAGCAGGTGGACAGGACGTGGGGCGCGGATCTGTTTAGAGATTCCGGCTATTTCTTCAGGCTTTTGAAGCTGATGGCGCGCATGCCCTGTTTTTTCAGCTGCATGTTTATCAATGGTAACTGGCGCTGCAGGCCTTCGCGGATGAATTGAACCGCGTATTTTTCTTTGGTTGCTGCCAGGACATCGCCGGATCTGCGTGCGGCAAGCGCGAGAGACTGCAGGTCGCGCATCTGGTTGAATGGAACCAGGACGACGGAACTGCGGAACCGTTCGTTTTCGCGAAAGATCGGGAAGTTCTCGAGGCCGCGGCATTTTCCCTGGTCGCAGAGGCTGGCGGTATCGACAAGGTATCTGGCGAGTTCGCGCATGTCATCCGGTGTCATTTTCACGTTTGGACCGGGCAGATCATGCAGGAGTGCGTAAGGTTCCTTCGCCTGGTCGGAGAATGAAACGGTAAATTTCGGGGTCCAGGCGGCGGGGGCCGTCTTTTTTGGCTTGGGTGGGCTGGCGCTGTCGAGAGGTTTCTGCAGGAAAATCGGTTGCTGGTGCTGCTGGGGCGGTGGGCCGGCAGGAGCCGGCGCGGCCGGTTGCGGGCTGGTGATCCATTTCTCGAGTTCTTCGCGGAAGAAGATTACGCGCCGGCCAACGCGGCGTGGTTTTATGCGGCCACTGGAAACCCAGTTGCGCAGGGTTCCGGTGGTGATTTTGAGAAAGTCGGCAGCTTCCTGGTAGTTCATGGTCTGCATGTTGGATTCCTCCCTGGATCTGATTCTATTCATAATATATGTAATCTGATGTCATTTGCAATAACTTTATGTCATCGGTTCGCCGATCGGCGAACAGCCTTTTCCGTTGAACTTCTTTTTCCCCTGCGGAGCCGCCCGTCGATGCCCCGGCCAGACCGGCCCGGTTCGGCAAAGTCAAGGCGGGGACCCGGCCGGCGTAGCCGGTTGGGGTGGGGGCCTTTACTTTGTCGATCCGGGCGGTATCAAAAAGTTTCGACGGGCGGTGCAGCGGGGAAAAGAGTTACCGGAAAGGGGTTTCAACCAAGTTTCCCCTGTGGTGAGCCCAGAGGGGGGCAGAGCCCCCTTTTTATAACTTGAGGGGTTTGCAGGTGCTAAGAGGGTTTTCAGCCGATTCGGGGCCGAGTGCGCCATGTAGGCCGAAATAATCGTTAGGGGGGCGGTTTTCTCAAGCTGATGGCGTCAAGATAGCAGGAAAACGATGGTTTTAGAGGGTTTTTGTGAAAAACGCCAGCTGGGCGTGTTGTGAGGCTGGTTCATGTAACCAGAAAAGCACTGGCGGAAGATATTGGCTGGTTTTTGGGGTTGACTGAAAAGTAAGCGCTCAGTAAACCGCATCTTTTAAACCTGGCCGGTGTATGGCATTCTTTGCGATGTAATTTACAGCAAAAGGAGTGCCCGAATGGCGGTTATTAGAGACAGCATTAACGCGACGATCATGTTGCAACACGTAAAATCATGGCAGCATAGCGGAATCACTCAGGTTGAATATTGCAGGCGACACCAGATAACAGAGAAAAAATTTGCATACTGGCTGCGCAAAAGCCGAAAAGAATGTGCTTTGCAGTTTGTTCCGGTAGCATTGCAGCCTGAGCCGCCTGTTCGGCAAACATTCAGTGGTTTTGAACCATCGGGCCTGGCCGTTAATTTTGGCGGCTCTGCTCAACTAGAAATTGGCAAAAATTTTGACGCCGACACCCTGGTTCGCTTTATGCGTATTGTTGCAGACCTATGATAGTCAGCTCAACTACGCAGGTTTACATTGCAATCGGTTCGGCCGATATGCGTAAATCAATAAACGGTCTTTCATCATTGGTAGCCAGTCATTACTCATTGAACCCGCTGACCGGCAACTTTTTCGTTTTCAGTAACAAGTGTCGCTCGATCGTCAAGATTTTGTATTGGCATATCAACGGCTACTGTTTATGGCAGAAGCGCCTGGAAAAGGGTCGTTTCATCTGGCCGGAAAGCCGGGATGACGTTTTACAGGTCGGCCAACGCGAGCTTTCGTGGCTGCTTGAAGGCCTGGATATTCATCAGACAAAAGCACACAAGTGTCTGGAGTATTCGAGAACCTATTAAAAAGAGGGCTCTGCGAGAAAAAACATACAAAAAAGCTGTACTTTAAGCCGGTAAAATGCTATAATCATTGGCATGACACCAGCTATTGATCAGCTTCCTGATGATATAAACTCCTTGAAAGAAATTATTATCAAGGGTTTTACTCATCGCGATCAGGAAATTGCTCTTCTCAAAGAGCAGTTAAAGCTTCTGCAGGCCACTCTCTATGGCCGAAGAACTGAAAAACTGCAACCGGCAACAGATGATCACCAGTTGAGATTAGACTTTGGTAATGAGCCTGTCGTTGAGCCGGAAAAAGCGGTTTCCACAGCAAAGGCAACAAAAGTTCCGGTCAAAGGGCACTCAAGACGGAAAGGCGGCAGAAAGCCGCTTCCGGCGGAGTTCCCAAGAGTAGAAAATATCATTGATATTTCTGACGCAGAAAAGCTTTGTGAATGCGGCTGTATGAAAACTCGCATTGGCGAAGAGACATCTGAACATCTTGAGCATGTTCCTGCATCATGGATCGTCAGAGTTAACATCAGGCCCAAATATGCGTGCAAAAACTGTGAAGGCACAGAGTCAGAAGGCCCGACAGTTGCAATCGCACCTGTTCCCGAACAGATAATTCCCAAAAGCTTTGCTACACCCAGCCTGCTGGCTTTTCTCATTGTCAGCAAATTCGTCGATTCCCTCCCATTCTACAGACAAAGCAATATGCTTGCCCGAAATGGCGTAGATTTGAGCCGCGGAACAATGTGCAGCTGGGCAACTAAGGTCGCTGTGCTTTTAAAGCCAATTATAGATCTCTTTCTTGAGTTAATTATTCAGTCACCAGTCATAAATGCTGATGAAACAAGAATTCAGGTACTAAAAGAGGCCGGTAGAAAGGCAAAAAATCATTCCTGGATGTGGGTTTTTCGA
>JAKQKW010000084.1 GCA_029560455.1 Candidatus Rifleibacteriota bacterium | reverse complement strand
AAATAGCTAAACAAAAGGCTTTCCGCCGCAGAATCCCCGTTTGCTCTTTTGAGGGCGAACGGGGATTTCTGTATTGGAAAAGGTAAACCGCTCTTTGTCAGAAAGCTGCGCCAGAAGATGCGCGATTGCAAATCAGCGGGGCAGGGTTTCGAAGCCTTCGCCGTAAACCTGTGCCGTGTCCTGAATCACCACGAACGAGTCGGGGTCGGCGTCGGCGATAAGGCGGCGCAGGGTTGGCACGCGATTTCGGCCGATGACCGTGGCAAGCGTCGTTTTTTCGACACCGCTGAAGCCACCGTAAGACTTGTATTCGGTCACGCCACGCGACAGTTCCGTAAAAATCAGTTCCTTGATGGCTTTTGGTTTGCTGGTGATTATCATCACCAGCTGATTGGCGCGAAATCCGTTGAGAACTGCGTCGAGCGTGCGCGCTTGAATGAAGATGAAAATGAACGAATACATCATCGTTCTGAAGCCGACCATCGCATCGCTGAACGTGAAAAAGCCTATTGTCAGCACGATCGTGTCGGTTACCAGCAAAGTCTTGCCGACGGGAATATGCCGAAGCTTGCGCACAACCTGCGCGAGTGCGTCGGCCCCGCCAGTCGCCGCACCCTCGTTGAAGACGATTGCCATACCGGTACCAATTGCCAGGGCGCCATAAATTGAGGCGACAAGCAGTTCCTGGTCGAGCAGTTGCCTGATCTTCACGTCATAGCCACGGCTTTGCAGATACCAGAGAAAGATATCCATGGAAAAATACAGTAGAGATGTCGAATACACCGATTTCGCACCAAAGGCTTTACCGAGAACCCTTACTGACGCTGCAAAAATTATTATCGTCAGTGTCCAGGAAACCAGGCCGACGACCGGCAGCATGCGGCCATCGGCAAAAAGACTGCCGAGAAACTTCGCCACGATGATGCCGAGGCCGGTGACGCCGCCTTCGAAGAGATTCAGCGGTAGAATGAACAGAACATAACCAAACGACGAAAGAAGCGTGCCAAGGGTTATCCATAGCCAGGAACCAGCGCTGGCTTCGACTTTGTGGTTTGTGCTGACCGATTCCATGTTGAACTCCTTGTGACGGCTGATGCTTTAGATTATCGCTCCGGCGGGAAGAACGCAGGGGAAGGACGCCGCTATCCATGTTAAACGAAGTCAGTTGGATTTGCCACTGCATCAGGCTGTTTCCGGAGTCATCGCACTAAAATGCCCGAGTCCCTGATCAGAACAAGATTTCCGTCTCCGGTTTGCGCGAGTGCAGGCTTCGCGGGAATGACGCAATTAATTTTCGTCATTCCGGGCGCAGACCCGGAATCCAGGAGTTAAATGCGATTGCCTTGATGCTGTTTTCCGGTCGAGTATTCAATTGCGTGATTCCTTGTCTGCGCATTAACAATGATGTCGTATCTGTGTGACAATCCCGTGCAGGCATTGGTCTGGAGTAAATGCGGAGAAGCCTGTCTCTGGTGTATTTGCCCGCGCTCGATTAAAGCTATATAATCGATTCGTAAAAATCATCGAAGGGGTCTTTATGAAAAAAGCCACATTGCTTTGTGTCTGTTTTTGCCTGGCGGTTTTTGGCAATTTTGCCATAGCAAGCGCTCAGAATGCGGTCAAAGAACCGGTCGAAGCTGTTCAAAATGCTGACCAGATACCGGTCGACAAATTGAGCGTCGAGCGCGTCGAGTCGCCGGCCATTACGGGATCTGCGGGCAAAACAGAAGCTTCCGATCCGGTGCCTGAAACAACCTGGGAAACCATCGTTTATGGCGAAGACTGGCAGAAAGAGCGCGAAAAAATAGGTCTGTGCATTCCGGAATTTGCTTCGGGGCTTGCCATACCGGCTACCGAAGCTGACAAAAACAACAAAAATACACTGCCGGTCGAAGTTGCCCAGAATATTACGCTGGCCATCGAAAATTATTATCTGCTGCTCGACAAAATCAGCCTTGGTGCTGCCGGTCGGCCTTTTGAAATTACCGCCGCCAGAATCACTGAGGGATATATTTTGCTCTGGATCGATGAACCTGGCATCATGGATGGTGGCCGCGCCCTTGTCTACTCAATAGAAAAGGGCAAAATTGTCGCTGATTTTTCTGACGGCGGCATCAGAGGCTGATTTTCTGGCCATCTTGTAAAATTGTAATACTTCGTGTTATTTTAGCCGATGATAAATTAAAATCTCAATCGAGGTCGAAGAATGGAAAACCCGGATAATCGAGAACCGCAAGGTTTGATTGTATCTATCGTCAGAAGCTTTCTGACCGGGCCGCTGTCGATTCTTCTGATCGTGTTTGCAGCGATTGCCGGTCTGATGGCAATTCAGTTGACACCGCGAGAAGAAGAGCCACAGATCGTGGTACCGATGGTCGACATCTATGTCGGCTTCCCCGGCCACTCACCCCGTGAAGTCGAAGAACTTGTCACCCGGCCGCTCGAAAAACTGATGTGGCAGATCGATGGCGTTGAGCATGTCTACTCGATGAGCCATCGTGATCAGTCGATGGTGACCGTCAGATTCTATGTCGGCCAGGACCGCGAACGCGCCATGGTCAAGATTCGCGACAAGATCGACGGCAACCAGGATCTGGTGCCGCCAGGTGTCAGCAACTGGATGGTAAAACCAGTCGAAATCGACGATGTGCCGATTGTGACCCTTACCCTGACTTCGCCTGATGCAAGTGCTTCAGAGTTGCGGCGTATCGCCGAAGAGGCTGAAGCCAGACTTGCCAGGGTTCGCAATGTTTTCCGTTCAGAAATTCATGGCGGTTATCGCCGGGAAGTGCGCATCGAGGCAGACCCGGCCCGTATGCAGGCGCTCGGCGTCTGCTTCGCCGATATTCAGATGGCGGTGGCTGGCAACAACCTGCTGGCTGACACCGGCCGCATCGTTGATGGCGACACCAGCATGCGCGTGCTTTCTGGCAAGGTTATCAGAACCGCTGCCGAAATCGCGAGAATTCCGATTCGTTCGATTGAAGGCCGACCGGTCTATGTCGAAGACGTGGCGGCTGTACATGATACAGTAGAAGAACCAGAACGTTACCACCATTCAACCTGGGGCCCGGCTTCCGGTAGAAGTGAGGCTGGTGAGCGTCACCCTGCCGTCACCATATCTTTCAGCAAGAAGAAGGGAACCAATGCCGTCGACGTTGCCCGCGAAATAATTGCTGAAGCTGAAAAGCTGAAGGGCAAAGTTATTCCGCCAGAGGTTGACCTGATTGTCAGCCGCGATTACGGCTCAACAGCAAATGAGAAAGTAAATGAACTGCTTTCGAGCATGGTTTTTGCCATTCTTACCGTCGTTGGCCTGATGGCTTTTACCATGGGCTGGCGTGCAGCCGTTGTCGTAGGTATTTCGGTGCCGGTAAGCTTCGCACTCGCTCTGTTCATCAACCTGATTGCCGGCTACACCATCAACCGCGTCACTCTTTTCGCCCTGATTCTCAGCCTTGGCCTCGTCGTCGACGACCCGATCACCAACGTCGACAACATCCAGCGCCACCTGCAGATGGGCAAAGAAACGCCTGAAAAAGCTACCGTCAGCGCCGTCATGGAAGTAATCGTGCCGGTCATCATGTCGACACTCGCAATTATCGTGTCGTTTACCCCGATGTTTTTTATTACCGGTATGATGGGCCCATACATGGGGCCAATGGCAATCAACGTGCCGCTTACCGTTACCTTTTCGACCGTCTGCGCCCTGACCTTCGTGCCCTGGGTCGCGCTCAAACTTCTCAAAGGCGTTAAGAGCGAAGACAACCCACAGGACGACGGGGTTCCGCCCTGGATTCGCAGATTTTATCGCGCGATCATGGCTCCGTTTCTCAAAAAACGTAATGCCGTGATTCTGGTTATCGGCATTTTTGTGATGCTGGCCGGGTCGGTGATGCTTATGGCTCTGCGGAAAATCCCGCTCAAGATGCTGCCGTTCGATAACAAAGACGAGCTGCAGCTGGTTCTCGATATGCCCGAAGGCGTTTCGCTCGAGCAGACCGACCGCGCGGTGCGTGAATTCGAAAAGTATCTTGCCCGCGTCAACGAAGTTAAGAGCGTGCAATCTTATGTCGGTATTCCTGCTCCGATTGACTTTAATGGGTTGGTGCGGCATTACAACCTGCGCCGCAGCCCCAATAATGCCGATATTCGCATCAATCTTGCCCATAAGGGGCAGCGCGTGCAGCAGAGCCATGCAATTGCACTGCGGTTGCGTCAGGATCTGACCGCTATCGCCGATAAATACGGCGCTATCGTCAGTATTGTCGAGCTGCCGCCGGGTCCGCCGGTTTTCTCGACTCTTACCGTCGAAGTATATGGTGATGAAGACCGCACCTACGAAGAAATTCTCAAGGGTGCAGATTTTCTTCAGCAGCAGCTGAAAGAAGAAGATGGCCTGCATATTGCCCAGATCGACAACATGAACCAGGGTGAACACGATCGCATCGTTTTCGTGCCTGATGTTCACAAGGCTGCCATGCATGGTCTTTCGGCCATGTCAATTCAGCAAATGCTGATGCAGGCAATCAGGGGCAATCATCTCGGTATTGCTCATATAGATAACGAACGTGAAGCGGTGCTGATCAAGGCACGTCTACCGCTTGCCGACCGAAACAATCTGCAGCGCCTGCGCGAACTGCCTTTGCGCGACCGTACCGGCAACCTCGTGGCGGTCGGCGAACTCGGTGAATTCAAAATCGAACGCGAAGAACAGGTCATTCAGCACAAAAACATGCGCCCGGTCGTTTTTGTTACTGCCGAATGTGTCGGCCGCCCGCCTGCAGAAATAATTCTCGATATGTGGCTGCGGCTGCGAAAACTTCAGATGCCCCCCGGTATTACCTATGAATGGGCCGGCGAAGGCGAATGGGAAATTACCGTGCGCGTCTTCAGAGACCTCGGAATCGCTTTCGGTATTGCGTTGCTCGGCATCTATCTGCTGCTGGCGGTTCAGATGAGCAACTTTGTCATGCCGCTGCTGGTCATGTCGGCGATTCCGCTCGTCATTATCGGCATAGCTCCCGGCTTTTATCTGCTGAATCTTGTCAGCGCAGGAGTGGTCGGTGGTTACCCCGACCCGATCTTTTTCACCGCTACCGGTATGATCGGCATGATCGCCCTTGGGGGTATCGTTATCAGAAACAGCGTGGTTCTGATAGAATTCATTCAGGATGCCGTGAAACAGGGTATGAGCCTTGAAGATGCCATTCTTGAAAGCGGTGCGGTCCGATTCAGGCCAATTATGCTGACCGCCGCAACCACTCTGCTTGGCGCCTGGCCGATTACCCTCGACCCGATCTTTTCTGGTCTGGCGTGGGCACTTATTTTTGGTCTGCTGGCGAGTACCGTTTTCACAATGCTGGTGGTTCCGACTATCTATTACTTCAGCCAGAAATCTGGCAATGCAGCCACCGAAGCTGCAGTTCAGGAGGTTAAATCATGACCGAAGTTAATACGACTAAAAAACAAACTTTAACTGGCCGCCTGATCGGCCCCGCAATCGGGGTTGGCGGGTTGCTGTTTCTGATGCTGTTTCAGGGCGGTTTCTTCGCTTCCGGGCAGATCGTGCCCGGTATCAGCAATGAGGCGCAGGCCGGCAATGTCGATACTTTGACAGTTGAGCAGACCGTTCACCCCGACTTTTATCAGGCGATCGGCACAGTGCGCAGTCGCAACGAAATCGATGTCGTGCCGCGCATTATTGCCCGCATTCTCGAAATCAAGGTGCGCAGCGGTGACGTGGTCAAGCGTGGTGACGTGCTTGCGGTTCTCGATGCCAAAGACCTGTCTGCCGTCGTGTCGCAGGGTCAGGAACAGTTGCGTGCAGTGACCGCCTCGGTTGGGGCTGCAGACGAACAGGTAAAAGCCGCTAAGGCTGCCCTCGATCTGGCTACCAAAGAGATGGAGCGCACCCGCGCCCTGTTCGAAAAGAATGCTCTTGCCAAACGCGATTACGACCAGTCTATCGCTGCCTTTCGGCAGGCTGAAGCCGGTATGCAGCAGGCGATTCAGCAACGTGCCGCCGCGTCAGCGCAGGCTGCCGCCGCTGGTCAGGGTATCAAACAGGCCGAAGTCGGCCTTGGCTATGCCACGGTTATCAGCCCCATCGATGCGATCGTTGCAGAGCGCCTCGCTGATCCGGGCGACCTCGGTAATCCGGCCAATGTCATGCTGCGACTGTTCGACCCCGCAAGTCTGCTTCTCGAAGTGCCGGTCAGAGAAAGTCTGGTGCAGGAAGTGGCGATCGGCTCGCAGGTCAGCTACAGTGTTCCCTCGCTCGGGAAGACTTTTGAAGGTACGGTGCGCGAGATTGTGCCGTCGGTCGACCCGCGCACCCGCACTTTTCTGATCAAGGTCTGCATCGACAAATCGGAGGGGCTGATGCCCGGTATGTTCGGCACGATCAGGGTTCCTCTGAAGTCAGAAAAAAAAGTCATAATCGTTCCGGAATCTGCTATAATAAAAACCGGTCAGCTTGAGTCGGTGGTCGAAGTCGAGGGCGGCAGACTGCTGCGACGGCAGATCAGAAGTATCGACGCCGGTGACGGTAAGCGCGAAGTTATTTCGGGGCTGAAGCCGGGGCAGAAGATTCTCAAGGTTGGCAATTCCAGAAGCTGAAAAAGCTTTTGTACATCTAAATCTCAATCGGAGGAATTTCAATGAGCAAAACTCTCAAAGGTACCAAAACCGCTGAAAACCTGATGAAAGCGTTCGCCGGTGAATGCCAGGCCCGTACCCGCTACACCTATTATGCATCTGTAGCCAAAAAAGAAGGTTTTCTGCAGATCGCCGACATCTTCATCGAAACCGCTGAAAACGAAAAGGAACACGCCAAAGTGTTCATGAAACAGCTTCTCAAATACGGCATGAACGAAGAAGTCGTGGTCATTAACGACGCCGGCTACCCGGTCGCTTATTCCGATACCCTCAAGAACCTGCAGTATGCCGCCGACGGCGAAAAAGAAGAATGGTCAGATCTTTACAAGAACTTTGCCGAAACTGCCAAATCTGAAGGTTTTGCTGATGTGGCAGCCGTATTCCTTAACGTTGCCAAGGTCGAAGAACGCCATGAAGCCCGCTATCGCAAGCTGCACGACAATGTCAAGAATCACACCGTTTTCAAAAAAGACGGCAAAGTATTCTGGAAGTGCAACAACTGCGGTCACATCATGGAAACCCTCGAAGCCCCGCCGAAATGCCCGGTTTGCGAACATGGTCGCGAACATTTTGAAGTCTGGGTCGAAAATTACTGAGCCGTTTGTGTAACTGAAAAACAGGCCGTCAGCAGCGCTGGCGGCTTTTTCGCTATTTTAAAGTGCTATTTGCCGTTCTTCTATCAACCCGCACTGACTTCTTCATCAGAAAACTTTTTTGACCGCCGGGGTTCGCATGAAAAGTGCCAGCACAGAAGCTTCAGGGAATATTTTTGTCAGGTTCAGGCTGCTGACCTGGCTGGGGGCGTTTTTCTGCTTTGTGCTGGTGCCTGTCTTTCTGATCAATGAAGCGCTGGGCAGTATGCTGCAGCTGCGCAGCGACAAAGAGCGCCGTCAGTTGTTCAAAGAGATGGATGACCGTCTCAGTTATCTGACCCGGCATGCTGATGAGTCACATTATTACCATTCGCTGCTGAAAAATGCCTTTAAAAAGGCCTCGCAGAGTTCCCGGCCGCTCGACGAAATTTCTTCCAGCATCGAACTGCTGCGGCGACGATTCCCCGGAGCGCTCAAATTTATTGTCTGGGATGCAGATGGCCGGGTGGTCGATCGTCTTACCGATGAGAAAAGCTATCGCTACATCGTCAACAACCTTTTTGAGTTTTTCAGTGAAATTGCGAATCATTGCCGCACCAATTACCCGGGTGAACCGGCGCAGCTACCGGTTGTCGAAAAGCGGATCAATCTTTTCAGGTCATATCTCGGGCGCTTCCTGGTGCCGCACCACCTCAGGCTGCCATTTCAGGCGGGCGAACACGGTCGCTGTGTGCTTGCCGACAGTTCAGATGGGTTTCCGCTGTTCTGGTTTGATTCAAACAGTTCACTGACAGTTTTTTGTGCGATAAAAAATCAGTTCTTTCGCAATCCCGGTGTAAGACACGCGGTCGAGGTGCTGAACCGGCCCGAGGACCCATTGAAGTGCGGATTTATTGAAATGGGAGACGTCGGTCGCAAAATTGTCGGCATCAGTGATGCAGAGCAGCGTCAGATTCTCATCGAGCTCGGAAAATTCGAGAACGCCGGCCTGCCGCATCGGCAAACAGACGATTACCTCATGGCTTTCAAGCTGCTCTCACCAGATTTGCGCGGGTTCTGTCTGGTGCATCGTGATACACTCAGGCTTGGTTATCCAGACCGGCGGCGTTACGAAGTTCTTACCCGCCTTTTTCTTGCTGTAACCGTGGTTCTCTGGGTGTTTTACTGTTACACACTGCGGCTGCCGCGACTGAATATTTCTATACGCACGCGCATTGCTTTTTTGTTTCTCTATGCTAATGGTCTGCCGCTGATGATTCTCGGAACTATCGGCTATGAATATCTGCAACAGCGTGAAGATGCCCTGATCGGCGAAGTGCATGCCCGTAATGAGAGGGTTTTGCAGGAAATCGACTCAGGTTATCGCCGTCACAAAATCGCTATGAACCGGCGCACTTTTGCCGAACTCGACAGTTTCTGCCGTGAGGTGCAGACGCGCCTGCCTGATCGAAACGATTTTGAAACTCTCAAACGGGCAGTGCATGCGCTCGATGCTGAAGAACTTACCGTCTACGGTGAGAACGGTGACACGATTGTCGGGTATCGGCGCAATCGCAAGCCTGCTGGCCAGACCTTCATGCGCATGTTTGCCACGAGTGCGATTGCCTTTGCCAACCAGACTGAAGAAAGCTTTTCATTCGGTGGCAGCGATGGAAAATCGCGTCTGGCAATTACCAGCAATACCATCGTCAATGATCACCGTTCGTTGCTCGAGAATCTTCTCAATACCCTCGATTCGGTCGAGCTCTACAGCTTTGGTACCGGTTTGAAGCTTTGCTTTGCGCGGTTGCTCGGCGACCATGTCGGTCGAAGAATACATTCGGCAATGGTCATTACCTGGGATCTCGAAGAAACTGAGGCAATTTATGCCGCACAGCAGGTTGAACGTGGTAACGAAAACCGCAGCGAAAAGGCTTTTGCTGCCATTTCGGCGGCAACCGGCCAGATGTTCTCGCGGCCGGGCATGCGCGAAGAAACCCTGCGCCGCGTTATGCAGAAAGCGATGAACATTCAGTCGGCCCATGAAAATTATGTGATGTTGCAGGGAAAAAGCAGTCTGCTCACCGCCATTGCCGGTCGCCAGATGGGCAGCATTGCCCTGGCTGCCATCGTGCCGGCCGACCATATAGTTGCCGAGCTCGATGCGACCTGGCAGCAGATGCTGGCGCTGGCTCTGCTCAGTATTCTCATTATCAGTGCCGTCATTACCGCCCTGAGCCGGCAGTTCCTCAAACCGGTCAGACAACTGGCAGAAGCGGTAAGGCAGATAGGCCAGCGAAATTTTTCCTATAGAACCAGCATTGAGAGCCTCGACGAGTTTGGCGAACTCGGCGGCGTTTTCAATATGACGATGGAAGGCATGGCCGAACTCGAAATCGGCCGTATCGTTCAGGAAGCCCTGCTGCCCGATCAGGGTTATCAAAATAACGGCATCAAAATTTTTGCCAGAACCGCGACAATGACAAAACTTGGCGGTGACTATTACGACTATCTGAAGCTTTCAGAGACGCAAACGGGCGTGTTTATGGGCGACGTTGCCGGGCATGGCATTCCGGCCGCGATAATCATGGCAATGGCAAAAGCGACAGTTCTCGTTAACCGGCCATTACTGACTGACCCGGCGGCCTTGTTGTCTGCGTTGCACGATATGCTTTTCCGGCTCAAAAGCGAAGGTTTCAAACGCATGATGACCTGTCAGTATCTTGTAATCAATGACCAGACGGGCGAAGTGCAGATTGCCAACGCCGGGCACTGTTTTCCGGTTGTGGTTGGCAATAACGGCAGCTATTCAAGAATGGAAGAGATTATTGGCACTCCGGTCGGGATCGCCCGCAAGGCCCGTTATAAAAATCACCCGGTTCAGCTGCAGCCTGGCGAAACGTTGATTCTCTACAGTGATGGCCTGATCGAGGCGACCAGCGCGAGTGGTGAAGTATTCGGGCCTGACCAGCTTCTGGAACAGGTGAAAAGCCTTTGGAGTGAGAATCTTGCACAATTCTATCAGAACCTTTTTCAGGCAAACCGTGCCTGGGTGAAGTCGGTAGATGACGACCTGACGATTGTTCTGGTCAGGTTTGAAAGGAGCGGCCGATGATTAAAATTCTGCCGCGTTACCTTCTGCTATGGTTCGCTCAGATGGTTTTGTTCGTGCTGGTTCCGGTTCTGCTGTTTTATGGTGGTTTCATCCACATGGAAAAGCTTCGCAGTGCCGCACTGGTAAAGATTGTTGAGCAGAATCTCGAAAATGAGATGCAGAATTTTGAAGCTCAGGTTGACACCGAAAGGTTTCTATCACGACTGTTCCGCGAAACATATCTGACCAATCGCCTGGCTTCGGCACCTGCAGCATTCGGTGAACTGCATGCCAGAATGAATGGCTTGTTCGATTACCTGCTTTGGGATGATGCTGACCGGTTCGTTAGCGGGTCGATATCGCCAGATACGCTCCCCGGTAATTGGCAGATGGCTCTCCAGTCATTTAAAAAGCCATTCAAACACAGTGACAAGGATATTGTCACAGACGATGACGAAATGACCAATCTGAGAAAGATGTTCGGGCCTCAGATCGTTTTGCATACGGTCGACAACTGTGTCTCCGAACGGGGCGAGAAACTGCTGTGGTGTGACAGCACCGGTCGTCGGCCATTGCTGTGGGTTGGGTTCAGGCTTGGCTATATGGCGATAGTTCTGATTAAACCGGAAAACGCAGCCGGAACCACAGGTCTGGAATATTACCTCAAAAATCGTCAACCCGGGAGCAGTCTTTTTCAGCTGGGTTTTGTCAAAGGAAACAATCTGATTTCGGCAAAGCCTCTGCCTGACGAACATAAGGAACTGCAGAAAATCATCAGGCATGAAATGACGCCGGGCGAGCGCCTTGAGACCGCAAAGGCATTTTATTACGCCAGGGTTGTCGAAGACGATCTGACCCTGTTCGCTTTTGTTGAAAAGGATTCTGGCGTAGTACCCGAGCAGGCCAAAGCCAGTCTGGCGGCATTGCTGGTTTTTATGCTGCTGCTGCCGTGGGTAATTGTCAGTGGGCGTGCCGCCCTCAGGGGCAGCGGATTGAAGATGTCGATTTCGCGCAAGCTGGCGCTTCTGTTCGTTTATGCGAATGGCTTGCCTTTGCTGATGCTTTTCTTTGCCGGTTATGATTTCATGCATCAGAAGGAACTGGCACTTTATGACGAGATACATCAGCAGGGTACGCATTTTTTACAGAACCTTGATGAACGCTTTGAGTCAGAGCACGCCCTGCAGATTGTCAACATTCAGGCCGGTCTGGATAAATTCAGGGCCGATGTGCGGCAGCGGGGCCTGAATATGGAAAATTACCGGGCCCTGGTCGACAAGGTATATTCGGTCGTTGAATCGCGCGGCAATGTGCGTTTTTATCTGATCGCCAGCGAAACCGATATTTTTGGAACCGGCGATTCGCTTTATGTCGGTGACAAGCGCCAGGCTCTGGTATCAGAAATTATTGACAGCGCTGATCTGAGGCGTGGCGATGAAAAAAAGGTGCTCAACTCGCTTGGGCGCTTTATCATGGCCAGTCTCAATGGTAGGCCGCCTGACCCGCGTTCTTCGACCGAAGTTGAGCTGATTGCCGAATCGGCTATGCAGAAACCTCTTATCGAAGTGCAGCATGATTTTATCGCCAATAATGGCAAAATCGATGTGTGGGGTATGGGTACCAACAAAAGCCCGGCCTGTCTGAATCTTATTTCGGTCAATGACGACCGGCAGGTTGACTACATGGGTATCATCAACTGGAACCCGCATGTGCTGGAAAGTCTTTACCTCAAGCGGCAATTTCTCAGCGCCAATCGCAATATTATCGATCTGCAGGTCGGCGT
>JAKQKW010000080.1 GCA_029560455.1 Candidatus Rifleibacteriota bacterium | reverse complement strand
CCGAAAACGCTTATCTGCTCACCCGTCTGCAGTATCTGCAGGCAATTCACAGTTACCATCAGGCGGTTGCCTCATATCATCTGGCAACCGGCAAACTTGGTCGCGAAATTCTGGTACGGGCCGTAAACTGACCGAAGGAGCCAAATTATAATGTTCAACAACCGCAAGACCCCACGCAAACCGCAAAAAAGATCAGCCATACTGTTGCTCTGTGCCGCTTTGTGCTCGACCGTATCAGTTGCAACTCTGCATGCCCAGGCTTCATCAACCCTGCCCGGAACATCGACAACCCGCATGACCATAGCGATCGCCAACATCGACGAAAAAGCCCCGCCGGTAATCGTGCAGCGCGTTGAGACTGGCGATATCAGCCAGATGCTGCAGACTTCCGGCGATGTGCTGCCCTATCTCGGGGCTGACATTCACCCGAAAATTGGTGGCGAAATTGTTGCAATCAACGTCAGCGAAGGTTCACAGGTAAAACAGGGCGATGTTCTCGCCGAAATCGACCATCGCATTCTCGATGCTCAGCTTGAACAGGCTAAAGCTGCGGTTTCGGTGGCAAAATCCAATGTCGACGCCCAGAATGTTCAACTCAAGTCGGCAGAATCTGCTCTCGTTTCGGCCAAAGCTCAGGTAGCCGCCGTTAAAGCCCAGGCAACCAATCTTTCGGCTACCCGCAAGCGTTTTGCCGATCTCTTCAAGGAAGGTGCAGTTTCTGAACAGCAGCTCGACGACATCGTCGCTCAGCATGATGCCATTCAGGCCCAGCTGATCGCGGCTGAATCAACTGTGAGACAGGCTGAAGACGGCATACAGAGCGGTCAGGTCAACCTCAAAATGCGCAATGCCCAGCTGCTTCAGGCCCAGTCAAACCTCAATGCCGCCGAAGTGCAGCGCGAAAATGCCTTTGTTAAAGCTCCTTTTACCGGTATCATTACATCGCGCAACTTTGACCCGGGTGCAATGGCCAATCAGGGCCAGAGAATCTTCCGTCTCGAACAGATGAATCCGGTTAAGATTGTCGGCAGTCTCGTCGAAAAAGATCTGATGTCTCTAAAAGCCGGTGAAACCGCCGCTTCTGTAAGAGTAGACCTTGTAAACCAGGAATTTAAAGGTATCGTTGACAAAGTTTACCCGGCAATTGCCGCAAAAACACGCACCGGTCAGTTTGAGATCGTGCTCGAAAACCCCGAAAATCTGCTGCGTTCCGGCATGTATGCCACAATCAATCTTGCTCTCAAAACTGAAAAGAACGTAACCAGAATTTTCAAAGATGCTTTGCTCAGTCATGCCGGCGAAATGTTTGCAATTCGTGTCGGCAGTGATGGCACCGCCGAGCGGGTCGCGGTCAAAGTCGGCATTATTCAAGGCTCGATCGCTCAGGTTCTTGAAGGTCTGCAACCCGGCGATCTCGTTGTTTCCCAGGCTCCTGAGCTCGTCAAGACCGGCTCTAAAGTTAAACCGATGATCACGGAGGAAAAACGATGAATCTGTCGGTTTTTGGCGTTAAATGGCCGGTTACAACGACAATGATTTTTCTGGCCACGGTCATCCTTGGCCTGTTTTCCTGGACCCAGCTTGGCGTCGATCTGATGCCCGATTTCGAGATTCCGTCGGTTTCGATCATTACTGCCTACCCCGGTGCCGGCCCGCAGGAAATCGAGTCGACGCTCACTGAAGTCATTGAAGAGAACGTTTCGACGGTTGCCAATGTCGACGAA
>JAKQKW010000043.1 GCA_029560455.1 Candidatus Rifleibacteriota bacterium | reverse complement strand
GGCGGCGTCAGCATTTCTTTGTTGGTGATCTGATTTTTGTCGTTGACAGTGAAAAAGCAGAACTGCTGGCAATGGCCAAAATGGGTGCAGAGGGTTCCTTCAGTTACCGGAATTGCGATTTTCATTACGGGTCTCCTTGATTTTGTTCCAGATGTTGACTATGGCCTTTGCGGCCTGACTTTCGGGATTGTGGCGGGTGACGGGCACGCCCGCCTTGATTGCCTGTTTGATGGTTTCGTCAAAGGGTATTTCACCAATGACGCGATAACCTCTGGCGGTTGCCATTTCATGAATTCGACGACTGCCGGTGCTGTTGATATCGGCCTTGTTGATAACAATTTCGGGGGTGAGGCCAAAATGTCTGACCAGTTTGATTACCCGTTCAAGGTCGTGCAGTGCGGCTACTGAAGGTTCGGTTACCAGAATCACCCGATCGGAACCGGTGACGGCAGCGATTGCCGGGCAGGCGGTGCCGGGCGGGCCATCGCTGATCAGCCAGTCTTTCTGCTGCTGTTCGACGACGGCAAATGCCAGGTCACGCACCATCGAAACGAGTTTGCCTGAATTTTCGGCAGCGGTACTGAGATCGGCGTGAATCAAAGTAGCGCCATGTGTCTCTGACATCATCAGACTGCCGGTTTCGGCGCGTTTTTCGCTGATGGCACGGGCCGGGCAGATTTCGACGCAGAGGCCGCAGCCTTCACAGTGCATTTCTTCAACCTGATATGCACCGGTTTCAGGGTTTCGGCTGATGGCGCCAAATCGGCATTGATCAAGACATTTGCTGCATTTCATGCAGCGGAAAGGATCTATCTTTGCCAGGCTGCCGAGGCTGACCCGGTTGCGATAGAGGGTTTTTCCCTGCAGCAAAAGTTTCAGATTGGCGGCATCGACGTCACAGTCTGCAAAAACGCGGCTTTCGGCGAGATCGGAAAATGCCCCGGCCACCGAAGTTTTGCCGGTGCCGCCTTTACCGCTGAGAATGGTTATTTCCTGGTAGTTGTCGCTTTTAGCGCCGCCATTTGCACCTGGAACAGTGGTTCCAGATACTGCCGTTTCGGCTTCTTCGTGGCGCAGAGGCACTTTTGCCTCATTGACCATGCGTGAAAAGCTGTTGATGATTTCGCCACGCAGCGTCGGAAACTCAGCTGCGAGAATCAGCCCTTCGCAGCAGGCGCGTGCGTATTCGCGGCTGAATGGTATTTTACCGACCACCGGCACTGAATGTGTGGCGGCGAGCTGCTCGATAATGCTGTCATTTTCGTCAGAACGGTTGATGAAAATGGCACAGGGTTTGTTGAGCTCATTGCATAAATTAAGGGCCAGTTTCAGGTCGTGGGCGCCGAACGGGGTCGGTTCGGTGACCAGAATTACGCGATCGGCGGCCGAAATCGTCTTGACGGCGCTGCAGGCAGTTCCTGGTGGCCCGTCGAGAAGGGTTATGGCTTCTGGCGGTGCCAGTTTCTGCAGTTGTGAAATAACCATCGGGCTTTGCGATTCACCGACTTTGAGGCGGCCCCAGGCAAAGCTGAACGGCTTCATATTCAGATCAGAAAGGATTTCGCCGATGACTACAGGCTTCATTTTGATGGCATCGTGTGGGCATACGGCAGCGCAGACCCCGCATGAATGACACATATCGTTGAATACCAGCGGGGTGCCTTTGACCATGGCAATGGCGTTGTAGCGGCATTTGTTGGCGCAGCGTCCGCAGCCGATGCATTTTTTGAGGTCGAATTCGGGTTTTTCGGCATGAACCGGTTGCGGGTCGCCGTAATTGCCGCGCAGAAACAGGTGGCAGTTCGGCTCTTCGACATCGCAGTCAAGCACGCGCACCGGCATTTTGAATTCTTCAGCCTGGCCTAGGGTCCAGGCAAGGCTGAGGGTGACCGTTGTCTTGCCGGTACCGCCTTTTCCGCTGCAGATAGCAACTTTCATGGCTTATACCCAGTGCCCTTCAACGTCTGCGTCTTCAGCCGGTTTGATGCTGCCGTTCTCGATCTGTTTTACAGCTTCTTTGATTGTCAGGCCACTGGCAACATTATAAATTTTGATGCCGGCGGTGGCGAGAACCCGAAAGGCTTTCGGGCCGCAATGACCAGTAATTACAGCCTCAGCGCCAAGATTGACGACGTTCTGGGCGCTCTGAATACCGGCTCCCTGTGCTGCCTGAAGATTCTGGGTGTTCGAATGCCAGGTGCAGCTATCGGTTTGGCTGTCATAGAGTGCAAACATCTGCGCTCTGCCGAATCGTGGGTCGACGGTGGCGTCAAGGTTCTGTTCTCTTACCGAAATAACGTATTTCATTGCTGTTCTCCTTTAATGAGACTGCGGCAGGCTGTCAGGGCAGCAGGCCCATTCAGGGCTTGTCGGCCGGTTCAATTTTGTCGCTTTTGCACGAAGGGCAGTTGTCTTTATCTGGCTCAGTCTGGAAAGTGCTCTCGCAGGCCGGGCAATAGTAAAGCTTGCGCATATACTCGACGGTGCCGCCCTCGATTTTGATGGCTTTGCCTTTGATCAGGGCTTCGGCAATCTTTTTGTGCGCCGCTTTGACGATGTTGCCAAGGGTCTGGCGCGAAACCTTCATCTGGGCCGCGGCATCGGCCTGATACAGCTCTTCGAGATCTGTCAGGCGCACCGCTTCGAGTTCATCAAAAGTCAGGCTGACGGTTTCAAGCTCGCGAACCGGTATTCCGGCCGGCTTGAAGTAGGTTGCGTTGAATTCGCCGCTTACACGACGGTGCAATCTCGGTCTGACCATAGTTGTAAATTTTCCTTTTTTGGCATAAGCTAAAAACTATGTTATGTTTCTAATGCTTGTTTGTCAACCCGCAATTTTAATTTCGATTTGCCGGTGGGGTTTTACTTGCGGGGGCTGGTCTGTTATTATCGCTTTAGACCTGTGTTCTGCAGGGTCTGATAAAGGAGAACGCGCAAGTCATGACTGATGAAGAGTATCTGGCGAATGAACTGAAAAAATACCGCAATATCTGCTTTTATCCATCTTCTGGTAATGATCTGAGCAGTCTCGATTACTTCGCTTCGGGCAGAAAGCCGCGCGAAGAAAGAATCATCTGCGCCGAATCAGGCAGCACCCGCAACCCTGACCCTGTCTGTGACTCTGAAGACATCGATTTGTTTCTTCATGCCGACGTCAACTTTTATCAGGAATTCGCAGCCGGCAAAGATCTTGAACCCGAAGACTGCGGCATGTACGGTTCGTTTGAAGTGTTGTCATTCCGCGAACTGCCCAAAATAAGCAGCCCGAACCAGATATACGACAACTATGAATTTTCGGGGCAGGTTTTTGAATACAAGCTGCGTCTGTGGGGCTCAGAAAAGATTCGCACTCTCATTTACTGTCTTTGCGAAAACGAATTCATGGTGGCAAGGATACTGCTGCCCAACGATGTCAAAGTTTCGGCAATCTGGTCGAAAAACTGGGCCGGCGGCTACACACACGGCACCTGGCTTGCAAATATTCTCGACAGATTGCAGACTAAAAAGGTTTTTACCGACTGGCTTTGTGTGCCCGGTCAGCGCGGCGAGCCCCGCAATCTGAAGGTTGCTGACAAATATCCCGAACTGATGGTTCCCGCAAAGGTCGGACTTGTAAGAAACAACGACAATCACTGGATCGACGAAGGTGCCAACGGCTGGGTCGAAGAATTCACCGTGCAGAAACTGTAAAAAATACACAGTTTTGATTTTTCAGCTTGATTAATAAGCTGGCCAGAGCAGAATCATGCTTTTCGATTGCTCAGACAGGCAGTCCGCAACATAGCATGCAGCTTGAGGTATGTCAAAAAGGCACAAAAACAGAGGTTTATATTTTATGGAAAAACCTGAATCAGATTGTAGGCTCTTTTGCCCATTCCGAGTTTTTCTGCAAAATCGAGAGTTTCGCGGCCCCGGGTAAACACCTTCTTACCTTCGGCTTCATCGATTTTATCCAGACAGGCCTGGTCGACCGCGACCGGGTCGGTCGAGGCGAGAATTCCGATATCCCGCATGAATGGGGTCATTTTCCGGCCTTCGCAATCACAGCCGCTCGTGATATTCATGACGAAATTCACGTAAATGTTCTTTTTTCCGATCTGTGCGGCATAGCCGTATTCAGCGACTTTCTCCGTAAAACTCCCCAGCATGAGAAAACGCAGATAATTCGTGTGGATGGCATAAAAACGGCACACCCCGGTGCAGGCGGCACACCCGACGCATTTGTCACGGTTGATTCGAGGCCAGAAACCGAGTTCGATGGCATCAACCGCACAGACTTTTTTGCATGCCCCGCATTTTCGACACAGAAAGGGAATGATAAATGGTTTCGCCGACTGGTGCTGAGCCATTTTTCCGCCCCGCGAGGCACAGCCCATCGCAAGTTGCTTGATCGCCCCGCCGAACCCGGCAAGCATGTGCCCTTTGAAATGAGCCAGAACGACCATCTGCTGATAGGGCTTGAACCCTGAGGCAATGAGGCAGGATTTAAACTGATGCCCGTCAATCTTGACTTCATAATACTCCTGGCCCACTTCTCCATCGGCGATCTCGATCGGCAACTGGGTAAAGCCATGTTCGGCCGCCGTTTTCAAATGATTCGTCCGGTTGTTTCGTTTGCCGCCGTAAAGCACATTCGTCTCGATGTAACAGGACTCGATATTCCTTTTTTTGAGCGAATCGATGACTCCGAGATAATTTTCAGAGCCGACAAACGTATGGTTTCCCATTTCCCCGAAATGGACCTTGAGAGGAACTTTTTTCACCAGTTCAAATTTCTCGGTTTCAACGAGCGTTTCAAAAACTTTTTGGGCGGCGGCGCTGGTTTCAGCGGCAGAGTGATCTTTTGCAAGCGGGTGAAAATAGACGGTAGCCATCGTTTGCTCCTATGAAAAGAAATTCCGAATTTAGAATTGCCGGCCAAAACGGCTGAAGACCTGGTATATCGCGTTTGTGCCAAACTCGATTGCGGCAACTGGTATACGCTCGTCAGCGGCATGAATGAGCCTGGAAAAATCAAAGCCCTCTGGCAGAGGCATTGGCAGAAACCCATAGGTTTGAATACCCAATCGTGAGAAAAAGCGGCTGTCAGTAACGCCGCTAAGCAGAAGAGGAATCGGCACAGAGCCGGGTGCGGCTTCGCGCAATATACCGGTAAGCGTTGAAAACAGTCCCATGTCCGGCTTTCCGGGGCCTTCCCAGTAATGCATCAGTTCAAGCTCGACATCTTTGTCGATAATTTGTCGAAGTTCTCGCAGCATGTCGTCGGGGCGAAAACCGGGAAGCAGGCGCCCGTCGAGGCCGACGGATATTTCTGACGGAATGACATTTACCATTTCGCTTCCCTTGATGACTGTTGGCGTTACAGTGTTGTGCAGCATTGAATCGAAAAGGCGACCCGGTGCCCCGATGCAATCGAGAATTCTGTCGGTGAAAAGCGGCAACTTCAGCATCTTGGTTAAAAAGCCACTGAAACCACCGTTGGTAGAAGCGATTATATTGATCATCTCGCTGGGAACCGGGGTAATATGCACCGGCAATCTGTTTTTGTCGAGTTGCTGTAAAAACCTTGCCAGCCTGGCCATGGCACCGCCCCGAACCGGCATCGAGCCATGCCCGCCCGTTCCGCGAACCGTTGCCTTGAGCCAGCACATCTGCTTTTCTGCAACCTGAATCGGATAAAAGGTTTTATTGCCGATGGTAAAGGTAAATCCGCCGAATTCGCCGATGGCGTAACGCACGCCTTTGAAGAGCTCCGGGTGCTCTTCGACGAGAAATCGCGCGCCGAAGTTACTGCCGGTTTCTTCATCGCACACGACGGCCAGAATTATATCGCCGGGCGGCAACAGGTTACAGGTTCTGGCCCGTATGAATGCCGCCAGCATCATGGCAACTCCGCCCTTCATATCGAGGGTGCCGCGGCCCCAGAGAAAATCATCGACGATTTTGCCGGCAAAAGGCGGGTGTTGCCAATTCTGATCGACAGTGGTCACGACGTCGATGTGCCCATAAAGCAGCAGAGGTGGCGCCTGGCCTTGACCGGCGAGGCGGGCGACAAGATTGGGTCGCTCTGGCGTTTTGCCGAT
>JAKQKW010000037.1 GCA_029560455.1 Candidatus Rifleibacteriota bacterium | reverse complement strand
TTTTTGCCCGGCATCGGAATAATCAACCCCATATCCTGTGAAAAAACCGGCAGGGCACCTGCCGCCACGACCATGGCCAGCACTGCGGCGCCGGTTTTTGTTTTTTTCATTTTCCCATGCATCTGCATGCTCCTGAAAGAGTGCGAATTGAACTGTATTTGTCAATTATAAGCGATTAAAGCCCAAATAGTAAGGTCATTTTTTGATCATCGGTACAAATCTCACCGGCAGATCCTCTTCCTGTTCGATTTTTCCGTCCTTTTTGCGCAGAATCACAAGTCTCTGTGAATAAGCGTTGCCAAGCGGCAAAATCATGCGACCACCTTCGGCAAGTTGTTCAACCAGGTTTTCTGGAAGTTCACTGGGGGCGCAGGTTACTATGATTACCGAAAAGGGCGCGTGTTCGGCCCAGCCCTGATAACCATCGCCGCATTTTACTTTACAGGCGTAGCCTGTCGCCTTGAGAACGTCGATGGCGTGCGAAGCAAGTTCGGGCACGATTTCTATGCTGTAAACATCGGCGCCAAGCTCGACCAGGACTGCCGCCTGATACCCTGATCCGGTGCCGATTTCCAGGACCTTTTCCCCTTTGGCCAGTTGCATGCGTTCGGTCATGTAGGCAACGATATATGGCTGCGAAATGGTCTGATCGTGGCCAATCGGCAGCGGGTGATCGCCATATGCCGCCGAAGTCATGTAAGCGGCCGGCAGAAACCGATGCCTCGGAACTTTTCCCATGGCTGCGAGAACCTTCTGATCGGTGACACCATAGGCAACCAGTTGCGCAACCATCAATCTTCGGGCTTCTTCCATGTCGCTGACCTCCATTGCCGTTTCCTGGCCCGTGCAACTTGCCGGGCCGGTGAAAAACCAGAGTGCCGTCAGGCAGAGCAGGCAAATAACCAGAACCAGACGCGGTTTCCTCATTGCTTCCTCCGTTGCTGTTTTCTCTTGTCTCTATTTTATCAGAACCGGCAAATTTCTTCACCCGGCCTGGCTGCAGTTCAGCAATTCTCATTCAAAAACTACAGATTTCTACATAAAATTGCGAGGCGAGAAGACGGGATTGCTTTTTCGGAAGCTTGTGAGCGAAGCGAATCGCTGGAGAAAAAGCAACCCGGCTGATAGGCCGAAGCTGCCTCTTCACAAAGATAACCAGTTGAACACAAGTGCCTATTGATAAATATTTAACAATTCACCAAGAATTGCTGGTTGCAGCTGCTATAATGCCCATATGAAAGATTTTTTCTTTTCTTTTGGTGACAAAACGGTTTCCGGTTTTATTCAAAGCCGATATAAACGCTTTCTTGCCGACATCACCCTCGATGACGGCCGCCTGGTTGTCGCCCACGTGCCGAACAGCGGCAGCATGGCTACCTGCTGGTGCCCGGGGGCGCGGGTGACTCTGACCGAACACCCCGATGACGGTACCCGCAAATTGCTCTACACGCTGCAGGCAGTTGAAATGCCCGATGGCTGGGTTGGCGTCAATACGATGAACCCGAACCGGGCCGTTGCCGGCGCCATTGTCGCCGGCATGTTTCCTGAACTGCAGGGCTATGATTTTCTTCAAGCCGAAGTCAAGGCTGGAAAAAGCCGCTTCGATCTCTGCCTGTTCAATCAGTCTGCCTCTGTCGACGTCTCTCTGCTGCAGCTGAAACCTGAACGGGCTGAAAAGCTGAGATGCAAAGGCAGACCTGCTTCAGGCAAGCCTTCGATCGCAGTGATAGAGATAAAGAATGCCACGATGCGCAGAGACAATGGCGTGATTTTCCCTGATGCGGTGACCGAAAGGGGCAGAAAACACCTCTATCATCTTATCGAACTTCGCAAAGCCGGTATTCGCACGGTGATGCTGTTTTTTGCCGGCCGAAGTCATACAAGCTGGGTCTCGCCTGCCGACGAAATCGACCGGGCTTATGGTGGTGCTCTGCGCGAGGCGATAAATACCGGGGTCGAGGCGATGGCGGTAAACGTCGAAGTTTCTGCCGCTGGCCTGAAATTGATCGGAACCCTGCCGGTAATCGCCGGCTGAGATATTTGCCATTCAGTATTGATTGTGTTAGACTTCGCACAAATAGGATCCGTAAGGAGATAAAGTTGAATATGCAGAAACTTTTCAGGTTGTTGATCGTTGCAGCTCTGATGGCCGGGGTTACTTTTGCCGGATATGCCGCTGATACCAAAGTGCCGACCAGCATGGTCACCATTGGCGAAGGCGATGAAACTCTCGAATCAGAAGTTGAACTGAAAATCGGCGACGTTGCTCCCGATTTCTCACTGCCGAACCTCTCTACCGATAAAATGGAGCATCTTAAAGACTATCTCGGTAAGCCGATCGTGCTTTTCTTCATTCAGAGCGCCTGCTATTCATGCCTCCAGGAAGCCAAAGCCCTCCAGGAACTGAAAGCCAAACATGGCGACAAGGTTAATGTAATCGCTGTTGGCGTCGACCTTCTTGGCAAACCGATGCTGGTTTCATGGGCCGCTCACAACAACATCAACTACCCGGTTCTGCTTGACCCAATTTTCTCCGTTCCTGAAAAATACGGCTTTTCTTACACCCCGAGTTCTGTAATCATCGACAAAGATGGCAAAATCGCCTTTATTCATGCTGGCTATCGCCCCGCCGATGCCAAACTTTTTGAAGATAAGGTTCAGGAACTCCTCAAGTAATTTTTTGCTTTCGCAAATGAGCAGGTGGGGCATCGCTTCACCTGCTTTAACATTTTAGGCGCAGATTCAGAAACTGCAATCTGACAATAGGCCAGACCGTCGAACCGTCTCAAATTTGTTTTTGCAGTAATCAATAATAGAATATTCCGGAAAGATACATAAAATGAACATTACACTTGATTGTCTCCCATGTTTTGTCAGACACACCATTGAAGTTATGCGCAGTTTTACTGTCGAAACTGGTCTGGCTGACGCGATGGTTCGGGACGTCATTCGTCAGATGGCCGAGGTCGATTTTGCGCTGACGCCCCCTGAGTTCGCCGCTGAAGTTCATGCCATGATACGCAGTCGCCTCGGAATTGCCGACCCATATCTGCAGATTAAGCGCGATGCCAATCGCTTCGCCGCACGGTTGATACCTGAACTCGAAAAGCGTCTGGAAAAATCATCAGACAGGCTGCGCCAGGCACTTCTATACTCTATTGCCGGTAACATAATCGATTCAGGGGTTTCGGCGGTCACGCCTGATTCAGAGGTTATGCAATCCATTGAAATGGCGGAAGCTCAAAGCCCGGCCATCGATCATTCTGAAAAACTGCTGCGAGAACTGCGTCGCGCCGAAAAAATTGTCATTCTTGGTGACAATGCCGGCGAGATCTATTTTGACCGGCTTCTTCTCCAGGAGCTGAAGAAAGATAATATTACTTACATAGTTAAGGGCTCACCAATTCTCAACGATGCCTTGCATGAAGACGCGATCGAGGCCGGGATTGACAGGTATGCCCGGGTTCTCGATACCGGAGTCGCCATTCCCGGAACTGTTCTGCGGAAATGTCTGCCCGCAGTTCTTGAGGCAATTCAAGCGGCAGACGTAATTGTTTCGAAAGGGCAGGCAAACTTTGAAACGATGGGCGAGTGTGCTGACCCCCGTGTCTTTTTTACGCTAAGGGCAAAGTGTCATGTTATTGCCAGAGAAATCGGGGTACCCCAGGGCAGTTTTGTAATTAAATCCGGCGGGTAAAAAATCGGGATTCTGCATCTGATGCAGAATCCCCTGAAAAGCCAAAAAAGATAAAGTTTTCAGTACATTTTAGTTGACCTTGTGACGCGAATCTGGTAAATTAGCCAAACCCTCAAGCGAGGGTACCGCGAAAGCGGCCAGAACATTCAAAATCAAATCTTAATCGCCTCAGAATCGAATGACAGAGCCACGCACGTGGTCCTGTATGCAATAGAAATTCTATTGTCGAATACGGGTGTCGGGTTCGAAAAGAAAGTAAAAAAACTTGTAAAAAGTTATTGACACTTTGGGGGCGAATTTGATAAGATGAACTTCCTGCCACGGCGGGGCGGACGAAAAAAA
>JAKQKW010000146.1 GCA_029560455.1 Candidatus Rifleibacteriota bacterium | reverse complement strand
CAGAGAACGGGATCAGTATCTGGCCGATAAGGTCAGAAAAATTCTTTTCAATGGCGGTCAGATCCTCAGGAAACATGCTGCCTGAATAATCCATGACGCACGAATAGCTCATCGGGTCAGTCATGGCCTGGTAGGCGTGCAATGGCCTGACTTTTTCTACGACGGCGTTGAGATCAGCGCCATTCTTGTCTTTGGCGGCAAGAGTGACGTTTCCGGCGTTGATAACCTTGACCGGGCTGCCGTCTTTGTCGGTCATCGATACGAACATGTAGAATTTCTTCGGTTCATTCTTTTCGATGCCGTGAATGCGCAGGGCGTTGCTGAAGTCATCTTCTGGTTTTAGGTTTGGATGATATGAACTGAAAAACGTCAGATAGCGCCGCAGCGTTTCAAGCAGAGAATTGGAAGCCCCAAAGCTGGATGCCATCAGATACCATAGGATACCCAGGCATAGAAGCATGAACAAGACCAGAAACAATATATATTTCCAGACGGGAATTCTTAGCCTTTCGCCTCCTGGAGCAACTTCTACCATCTGTCTCACCCCGTGATCATTTGAATTGCCCACATGATACCACAACTGCCACGAATCATACAGGGAATGATCACAAGGAAAGTAATTTTAGCAAGGGCAAGAATGAAAAAAAATTAGCGGCCGACAGCTCGGGCATTTACTATAGCCCGTCTGTCGCCGCTAAGAAAGGTTGGGTTGGATATTGGGTGGGGGGAAAATCAGAGGAGAGCTCAAGTCTGCCTTAAACTGAAAATACTGCAGAATAGTCTGACGGTAGCACCATATAGCATGCTCATCAGGCTTACTGCAAGGTTGGGGCCAATACTTTCGGGCTCGGCCAGATTTGTCAGAACTATTACCAGGCTGCCGATACAGGCCACTATTCCTGATATCCATGCGCCCTGGCCGATGGCATTCAGTTTGCCAGCCTGTGTCTGGCCCGGGTTTGCGGAAAAAAGAACTGCTCCGGCAACTCCCATTATGATTACGATGGCTGCCGGCAGATTGATGAAACTTGTGAGAGAGCCGCTCTGAAAAACCGGAAACGCAACTACCGCAGAAAGTATTAGTGCTCCGATGTAATTGGGGGTGCTCATACTCAGCCTTTCAGTGAAATTATCCGGCTGAAAGGTAATACGCATGAAATGTGCCAGGTTGTGAAATGCCGGCTAGATGCGGATTTTGTGGTTGAGTCGGTTCGATGTTTCGGATGTGTGGGGAAAATCTGATGTTTAAATCGGGAAAATTTCCCTGCTAAAGTAAGGCCGGGGCATGCCTATGCATGCCCCGGCCGGTATTAGCTATCAGTTGCCGGTGGGAGCCGGAGTTTCAGGAGCCGGAGTTTCAGGAGCCGGAGCGGCTGGAGCTGCATCTGGAGCCGGGGCTGCAGGGGCATCAGCGGCCGGGGCAGCTGGAGCATCAGCAGCGGGAGCTGCGTCAGGAGTAACTGCTGCCGGAGCTGCGGCGGGAGCGGCTGCGTCAGGGGTTGTTGCAGCTGCGGGAGCAGCGGCCGGAGCAGCGGTAGTAGCGTTTGCATCAGCCGGTTTTGCAGGTTCAGAACCGCAGCCTACAACAGCCATAGCACCACAAAGAACAAGACCAAGAGCGAGCTTTCTCATATTTTTCTCCTTGAACAAGAACGATAAGTTCAGTCGTTTTCGTTGTAAACGAATAGGCGTGTACACTACTGCAAAGTTTTCATAAAATCAAGTTTTATTGCATTGTGACTAAAATCTGCCCGCTGAAAATTCGTGACTGAACTCGCCTGAATGCGATTATAATCAGGGGCGATGAATTCTTTCAATGAGCATCTTTATTACATTCTTTATTTTGCCCTGTTCGGTTTTATTCACGCGGGGCTTTTTATTCATGCCCTGGTAACCGGTCGTACCAGTATCGAATTCTGGAAGTATCTCCGGGCGAAGAGACCGGTTTATTACTGGTTTTACGTTTTTATATATCTATTGACAGCCATATTGTTTTTCTGGGGCGTGGGGCACGAGATCGCACTGTATTCTACTTCGATTCCATGACCCAGACGCCGGCCCAGTCTTCAGGTGGTGGGGTCTGCTTGAGAAATTGTGCACGATCGATATAAATTTTGCTGGGTTTATCGTTCGGGTTGATTTTCAGACAATCACCGAAAATCTTGATCGCGGCATCCCATTTCCTGGCACGGTAAGCGGCCAGACCGTCTTTGAAAAGACCCATGACCTCACCAATTCCGGGGAAGCTTTCACGCGTATGGTATGAAAGCACTTCGTAGATGGCTACCGGTCTGGTTTTGCCCTTTACCACTACCAGATCGATTTCACGCAGACGGTAGGTGCCTTTCAGTCTGCGCATCGTGAACTCGCTGATAAGAATCTTCGATCCGTATTGTTTGCAGGCAGACTCGAGACGGGCGGCAAGGTTGACGCCGTCGCCGATAATTGTAAAGTCCATGCGCTTGCTTGAGCCGATGTTTCCAGAAACCACGGTGTCGGTGTTGAGCCCTATGCCTATATTGACCGGTAATCGGCCGTCAGTGGTCCGCTGCAGATTCCATTTGTTGAGGGTTTCAATCATCGAGATCGCTGCCCGAACAGCCCGGTCAGCGTCATCTTCATGCCCGACCGGTATGCCGAAGGCCGCCATGATGGCGTCGCCAATGAACTTGTCGAGCATACCGTTCTCCTGTTGAATACAATCGACCATCAGAGTGAAATACTCGTTGAGCAGGGCTACTGTACCTTGCGGGCCAAGTTGTTCGGTTAAGGTTGTAAAACCTCTGACATCGGCAAATAGAACGGTACATTCAACGCTCGTGCCGCCCAGGATTTCGGTGCCTGTTGCCAGCAACCGGTCGGCAATGGCCGGGTCCATGTAACGTGACATGGTTGACTTAAGACGTTTTTCGGTGCTGATATCTTCGATGACGATCATTGAGCCGATGCGCTTCTGATCGATGTTGAGCAACGGCTGTACCGTCAGATTCACCGAGAGTTTTTCTTCCTGAATTTTCAGCGGTGCGTCGACAACTGTCTGTTGTTGCTGGGTTTCCATTACCAGTTGCAGTTTTTCCATTACCCACTGATTTTCGCCAGAAAACACATCTGAGGCCGGACGGTTCAGTATTGCCGGGCCGGAAGTTCTGAGAATTCTCGCGCAGGCAGCGTTGCAGGTTGCGATTTTCCCCGCGGCGTCGAGGGTGATCAGCCCATTCGACATCGATTCGAGCATCGCTTCGTTATAGTTCTTCATCGCCTGAACGTCAGCGAAAAGTTTCGCGTTTTCGAGAGCGATCGACACCTGAGCGGTAAATGCGCGCAGGCGGGCCTCATCTTCATGGCTGAACGGGCCGCCGTGCTTGTTTAAAACCTGTGTGACGCCGATAGTTCGGCCGTTTTTATTAATTACCGGTACACATAAAATCGAGCGGGTAAAAAAACCGGTTTTCTTGTCGAATGACGGGTTGAAGCGAAGATCAGCGTAAGCGTAGGGAATGTTGATTGTGCGGCTCGATTGAAATACTGCGCCGGCAATACCGACATGGCTTGGCAGCCTGATCTGGGCAGATTCAAGACCCTGTCCGACTTCTGACCAGAGTTCGTTGGTCTTTTCGTCGTGCAGAAACAGGGTCGAACGCTCGGCATTCAGCATGCGCGTCGCCTCGGCCATAACATTCTGCAGCAGTGAACCAAGCTTGATGTCAGAGGTCATTTCTGAGACAACATTGATGAACTCCAGTTCCTGCTTGCGAATGGTTTCCATCTGCTCGATAAACTGCAGGCTCTGCAGGGCCATGGCGCCCTGTTCCATCATCGCCTGCAACAGACGCAGGTCGTGCTGATTGAACCTGCCCTTTTTCTTGTTGAGAACCTGCGCGACCGCCATCGTTTCGCCTCTGGCGGTTTTTATGGGTACGCAGAGAATATTGCGGGTCACAAACCCGGTCTGTTCATCGATGTTTCGGTTAAAGCGCGGA
>JAKQKW010000142.1 GCA_029560455.1 Candidatus Rifleibacteriota bacterium | reverse complement strand
TTTATGGCGGCATTACCCGAGAACTGCTGACAACTGCTGACGATTACGAAGTTGACATTCACTCTGACTCTTCAATGAATCTGATCAGCCTTGCGGCAACGATCTGCATCGACTTCATGTTTCACGAAAGCTGATTCAGAGTAGACCGAGCTTTTTTGCGCGACGCCTGGCCCATATCTGGGTCAGGCGTCCGCTCATATTGGCAATGTTGATTGCCGTGGCCAGATGCTTTTCGTAAAAAGGTTTCAGATAGGCAAGGCGGACGAGCTGCCAGTAGAGAGTGTGGATATTGTCACTCGAAAAATGCAGTTCATCGCTTTCTCCAGGGAATTTCCAGGTTTTGCGCAGTTTCGCGGCGGCTTTTTCCCCGTCGCGCATTTTTACAACCACATTGAAAGGCCCTTCCGGGGTGAATGGTTTTTCAGAAAAACTGTTCAGTGAGCTGACGGCAGCATGGGCAAGGTTTTCTCTGATGCTTTGAGGTGTTTCGGCAAGCGGTTTGTTGACCATAAAGGTTTTAATATTTTTTATGGCTCTGGCGGCCTGCCGACAGGCTGTTTCACAGCCTGAAAAAAACGTCGGAACCAGCCCGGCCGGGGCCACCGATGCTGCAAACAGCTCGGCTTCGGTTAACGGTTCACCGTTAACAAAAATTCCGGCAAATTTTGAAGTCAGGGTATGGGGTAGAAACCCGTCTGTGCCGGAAGCTGCGTGCATGCCGGTCATCAGCAGGCAGTTGAAGCCTCTGGCCTCGCCGATCCCAATAATCGGGCCAATCTGATACCCCTGATCTATTTCAATACCTTCGTCTATAATTTCCCTGAACAGGTTATAGCCGGTGCGGTGAAAATCCTTGACCCGGACTCTGCTGACCCCGCTGTTGAGAAGCTGTCGCCCGATCTGGTCGATATCGCGTGAAAGTTCGACACAGGCTCTGACCCAGCCGTCGTTGAACAGTTGCGAATCCTGACGGTTATGGCAGCCGGTTGAACCTTCGATATCGGCAATTATGAGAACTGAAGTCATTCTTCGTCAGCAACCTTCTGGAATCTGACTTCGTCTTCGAGCTTGGTAAACCCGTGGCCGATGACTTGGCGGGCGTCACCGACAATTACAAAGGCTTTGGGGTCGTTGTCGTAGACAATGCGCCGCAATATCGGCAGTTCGCCGCGACGAATGGCCGTCAGCAATACGCCAACAGGTTTTCCTGAATACATGCCGATGCCTTCGAGGCTGGTGACGCCGCGATGCAGTTCTTCTATGATGGCCCAGCCGATCACATCCGACTGTTTTGAAATGATCGTCACGGTTCTGAATACAGACATGCCTTCGAGCACGGCATCAATTACCTTGCTGGTAAAAAAGACGGTGATAAGGCCATAAAGCGCCAGCTCAGCTCCGAAAGTGAAACCGGCAAGGCCGGTGACGACAATGTTCGAGACGAGTGTGACGTCACCGATCGGAATGCGGTATTTGTAGTGAAGTATCTGGCTGACGATATCCATGCCGCCGCTGGTGCCACCTGCCTTGAAGGTGATGCCGACACCTATACCCGAAAGAATGCCGCCGTAAAGACCGGCAAGTATTGGGTTCGTGGTCATTGGTGCTACCGGCATAACGTTCATCATGACTTCAATGGCTGCAGAATTGACGATGATCGAGAAGAGGGTTTTCCAGGCTGAGCCGCGCCCGATAATTTTTGCCTGCATGGCAATCAGAATGATATTGCAGATAAGAATGGTAAAGCCCACGGGCATTTTGACAACGAAGAAAAGTATCGTGGCAATGCCGGAGATGCCACCCGGGGCGATCCGGTTCGGGACGGTAAAGGCGGTCATGCTGAACGCAAGCAGCAGGGCGCCGGAAATCAGATAAAAAATATCGAGCGGCCGAACGGTATCAGAAGGTTTTGCCATGCAATCTCCGGTTTAAATCGGTTCGAAAATTGCGGGCATTCTAGCACAGAAAAACACTGCTAACAATCCCGGGAGAATTCCCGACAGTGGATTGTCCGCTTGATTTTGCCACGAGGTTAAGTTAGCATGAACCCGTGACTTGAAAGTGGCAAAAGCCTTTTGTCAGTCTTCGTTATTGAACTGGCCGCGGTAAAATATGACGAATTTGCAGTGGCTGCAGTTGAGCGTAAAATAGGGGGTCTGACGACCGGTATGAGATCTGCGAATCATCGGAGCATTGCATTGTGGGCAAAGCATAGGGTGCCTCCTGTATCTGACTACATTTTTCCCTGTCCTGATAAATATATCGGCATAATTCCATGAAAAATTCAGTCTTTTTTTTATCAAAAAGTTATCGCTCGGGAAAAGCGCAGACCCGCTATCTGGTCGGCCTGGTTGCCGGGCTTGCGATGCTTGTTCTCTCCTTCTGGTTGTACCGGTTTCCGCAGCGCCAGGCAAGACTGGTTGCCGAGGCCAGGTCGCAGGCAATCATTCAGATTGCGGTTTCTGCAGCAGCCCGCCCTGCTACCAATGTTAAAAACTCTCTGACGCTTCTTGGCAGACTGCCGGTGCTGCGCCAGTTTAAACCCGGCAGGGGTTTTGCTGACAACATTGCCGAATGGCGCATTGACTTCGCTCTGCTGCTCGAATCACTTGAAGCACCTATGGCTTCCATATTACAGGAACTTGTCAATGTCGGTCGTGGCTTTGAATGGTGGCAGACTGTTCCAGATGCGGCGTTGATGCGCTTTTTTTATCTTGGCACTTTTGGCTGTCTTCAGTTTGAGAGCGAAGAAGCTGCACCGCCTTTTGGTCTGGTCTCAATCTCAGAAGAGGAACATGCAAGAATTACACTGCTGGCCGGTATTGTTCCCGAAAGCATTCGGCTGATTACCGCCGGTTTTGATCAGTTTTTTTACCCGATTCTGCACGCTGTTCAATTTATCGGCCATTTGCCCGGGCTCTTTTCAACAGAATCTTCGCCGGCCGTGCCGGTTCATAATCTTCTGGCGCTGATGCTCGATGATGGACATATTCGCGCTCTGGCGCTCAAAAATCTCTCAGGCAGCATACTTGCTGTTGCCGGGGATGCAGAGCTGTTTGCCTCAGACCCTGACGATCGCGACTGCCGAACAATAAAAGGCGGCGTTCCTTTTTTCTGTGGCCCGGTTATTTATGACCAACAGCAGAAACGGCCGGTGTGGTGGGTTGCCGTACCGGTGCGCAACGAATTGCGCCAGCCGGTGGCCTGCCTCTCGGCAATGGTCGATGTCAGTTACCTCAGTGAAATGGCCGACAAAACCAGTAAGGGTCCCGACAGCCTCATTTTCACCGAACGCAGCGGTGTAGCTATCGGTCACCATGACTCACAGATTGTGGCGCAGCAGGTTAACCTGAGTGCTGCCCTGCTGCCGATAGCCAAAATAGAAGAGAAGCCGATCAGTGGCATTGTGTGGCGCAATAACCGGGTACTTCTGCAGACTGCCGCCGCGTTAAAACATTCTGATATGCGCTATCTGCCAGACTGGTATGTTTTTATTCAGACCGACCTTACGCATGAGAATTCTCTCGATGACTATCTGATTCTGTTGTGCGTAATTCTGCTTGCTGCAACTGGGGGGTATGTTTTATCCTGTTGCGTTGTACGTGTAACCAATTCATCCTTTGAGGAAAGATAAAATGACGGACCTTCGTCGTTTGGGAATGGCATTTGCCGTGGCCTGCAGTCTTGCCTGCACCACTGTTCCCGTGTTTGCTTCGCGCAAAGCAACTGATATGATGTCTGAAGCTCTCAAACAGAGAGCTGCTGGTAATTTAACCGAAGCCATAAGCAGTCTTGAATACGCGACTGAACAGGCCGGCAGCGGTGTACAGCAGAATCTTGCCCGGTTTATGCTTGGCGACTGCCAGCTGGAAGCTGGTCGCTACGCCGATGCCGCCAGAACTTTTGCGACTCTGAGCGAATCGGTGAAATCAGCCGAAGAAAAGGCTGAAGCTCTTTTCCGGCTGCTGCAGGCGAACTCAGGCCTTGGTAATCAGGGCCGGGTTAACAGCATTTTTGCACAGCTCAAGCGCGATCATGCCCGCAGCCCATACTGTGAACTGGCAAAGTCATTTATGAAAACCCAGGGTTTTAAAGAAGAGGCTGCTTCTTCAGAAACAGAGAAAAAAGAGGCTCCCCAGACAGCGTCTGTTGCAAAAGCTGCACCTGAAAAACCAGTGCCAGCGGTTAAAAAGCCCGAAGCGGCCGTAAGGCCGGCAAAACCTGAGCCCGCAGCTGCGGTTGAATCTGACGACGATATTCTTCCTGATGAACGCCCACAGGCAGATCACGAGATCACAGAAATGGAAGAAGCCCCACCGCCCGAAGAAAAACCGGTTGCCCGGCCTGAGCCTGTAAATACATCTAAAACAGCAGTTGCTGCCCGGGCAGTTTCTGACAAGGCCAAACCTTTGGCTGTTTCTGCGCCTGCCGCCGGCAAGGGCATGAAAAAGGCTGATCCGCAGACCGCAACTCTGTTGCGGTCGGTTCTTCAGGTTGAAACTGCTGCCGGCAGCGCTAAAGATGAACTGGTCAGCCGCATTCTCGGTCTCCAGGATTCACTTAAAGATGGCCCCGAAAAGGCTGGCATGGACAAGGTCCTCATGGACCTCGCCGAAGCCACAACCGGTTTTGGCGAACTGCTCGAAGCCTGCAAAACCTACGATAAGATTCTTACCCATCACCCGGCTTCACCGCTGGTTGAGAAGGCCTATTTTCAGGCTATCCGCCTGCGCGCGGTGCTTGGCGTGCATGAAGCGGTAGTTGGCTGGTCAAAAGCCTTTCTCGCAGCTTTTCCCGCTTCTGAATACCGCAGCCAGGTGCGCGCTCTCGTCGAATATTCACAGGCCGGCGGGCAGCTCGATCTGTCGGCCGGCGGCTCGCCGGCGTCAGTCAGGGCGAAGGCTGATTCTGGCACAAAAACAGCAGCCGGCGCAGATACTTCGGCAGCAAACGCGGCTCTCGCAGCTGATTCCCAGTATGCTGCCGCTTCGCGCAAGATGAAGGACGGCAAATATACCCTGGCACTCGTCGATTTTAACCGGCTGTCCAGGAAATACCCCGATGCGTCTCAGATCTGGTGGGATACTGCGCTCGTCAATGTTCAGCTTGAAGATTTTAAAAAGGCTGCGGTGGCGATCAACCGCATGCTTGAACTCGATCCTGGCAACCAGGATGCCAATTCCTTATCAGGATATATTCACTACCGGCTCGAAAACTTTGAAGAAGCCGCCAGTGCTTATGATCAGGCCGGTGAGCCCGAAGGCCGCGGTGTAAACTTTTTTGATGCCAAAAATGCCTCAGAGCGCATGAAAAAGACGGCCGAAAAGAAAAAGTAAGTTACGAAGGAGAAGTTGCAGATGAACAGCGAAAACATTCAGGTGATTCAGTCTTTTATCAAAGACGGTGATGCCAAAAAAGGCGCGTCAGAATGGGGCGCAGCAAAAATTTGCTATCTGAAGGCTTCTGAAGAATACCAGAGCATCCGTGAGATTGACCCGAAGGCGCCGGTAACCAAAGAAGAGGAAGACATCAAGCGCATTATCGCCGGTCGCATTGCTGAAGTAGATGAACATCTGGCCGGCGTGCATCGCGAAAAGGGCGAAACTGCACTGCGCAACAAGGCCTGGCAGGTTGCTGTCGAAGAGCTCGAAGAAGCTACATCACTTGCCCGCGACGAAAACGTCAAATTTCTCGAAGAAGTTAAGGCCCTGCTTGACAAGGCCCGCGAAAAACAGCGCGATCACCTGCTGCATATCGAAATGACCCCGTTTGTCGAACGCGGTGATGATTTCACCCGCTCCGGCAACTTCGGTGAAGCCATTCTTGAATACCAGGCGGCTCTGAAACTGGTGAGCGGCCTGCCTGAAAGCCATCGCTTTATCAGTTACATCAAGGCTGCACTCACTGATTGCCGCCGCTGTATCATCAGGCCCTATCTCGCCAAAATCAATAAGGCCTGCCACGCCGGCAAATATGCCCATGCCGCAACCATGCTCAAACGCGCTCAGTTGCTGCTCGACAGTCGCGATAACGTTTATCACGCCTTTCTTGAACAGCTCAAGGAAAAGATTCACCAGAATCTCAAAGAAGACGAATTCGTCGAAACTGAAGAATTCGAAGCCCCCGAAGTCTGGGAACAGGCCGTTAAAGACTACGAGGAAGCCCTCGATCTCTATTCTTCGTTCTCGGTAACCGACCCCTTCGCACCGGCTTATACCGGGGTAAATGTCTTTGAAGACCGTTTTGTCGAATCACGCCGCAAGCTTGGCAAGCTTTACAAGACCCGTGCCGATCGCCTCAGAGATCAGGCAAAGGTTGAAAAGGCCATTCGCAACTACAAAGAAGCCCTTAAGCTTCTGCCCCGCTCAGATAAAATGTTTCACGAAGCTTTTCGCGAAATGAAAAAACTGCGTGCCCAGGTGGCTGTTCCGGCCTAAATGAGTCCAAAACCGCAGACAGAAGACTTCCTCAATTCCAGCGAGATTATCAGGCTGACCTCTGAAAAGCCGGCCGGCCTGATACCTCTATGGGAATTCGTTCTTGCCCTGATCGTAGCTCTGGCAACGACACTGCTGTTTTATTTCGGCTATTTCAACCGCATCGAAAATGCTACCCTCGATTTCCGTTTCGAGCAGCGCGGCGAAATGGCAAAAAACCATGACATTGTTCTGATAAGCATTACCGAGGAATGTATAGGCGAGCTCGGTACCTGGCCGTGGCCGCGTGCCACGCATGGCCGTCTCCTCAGAACCCTTAAAAAAGAGGGGGCGAAGGTCGTTGCCTTTGACATTCTTTTCAACGACCCGTCGCTTGCCGGTCCCGAAGACGACAAGGAATTCGCACAGCAGATTCTCAGATTCGGGCGCGTCGTTCTGCCGAGAATCGCTTCGAAAACCACCTTTCTTGACCCCGAAACTTTCGAATTTGTCGAAAAGGCCGGCTGGGCAAGACCGGTTCCAATTCTGCTCGAAGCCAGACCGCACGAAGGCTTTATTGACATCGATCACAATGTTCTCAACCCTGACGGCGTCATTCGCAAACTGCGCCTGCAGAAAAAACACGGCGAAATTACCAGTAATATTTTCGGTATAGCCGCAGCCGAAGCATATCTCGGCGTAAAACCGGTCGTAGAAAGTTTTGGCATGCGTGTCGGTGACCGGCTGCTGCCGTTTTTTGACTGCTATGAACCTGAGTCCGGCCAGCGTGAAAAATCATATCTGGTTAACTACGCCGGTGGTAATCGGCATTTTGACGAAATCAGCTATGCCGAAGTGTTGAACGGCAAATACCCGCATGGCTTTTTTACCAATCGGCTGGTGCTGATTGGCACCAGAGCCGCCGGTATCTCTGAAGATCTCAAATTCTGCCCCTATGGTGCGCTGTCCGGCGTCGAAATCCATGCCAACCTGCTGCATAATATTCTCAACCGGCGCTTTTTGCACCGCAGTACCGTAGAGACGACAATCGTTCTTATTTTTGTCTTTGCATTCGGGGCAGCCTACCTGCTCTGGAAAACCCCCGGCTTCTCGGCCAATGCCATCTGCCTGGGCTCGGCTGTAGCCTGGCTGATTGCCGGAATACTGCTGTTCAACTATGATTTTATTCTCGAAGTGACACCGATTCTGGTCATGGTACCGTTGCAATGGGCAGTTACCAGGCTGATTCAGCAGTTCGAATCACTGAAAGAAAAGAACTACGATCTGGCACGCAAAGTCAGAGAACTGGCAATTATCAACGAAGTCAGCAAAGCTGTCAGCTTCATGGGCGACCTCGGAAAAACCCTCGATGCCATTCTCAGTCGCGGCGTTCAGGTTCTCAATGCCGAGCGTGGTTCGCTTTTCCTTCTTGATGACAAATACGAAGAGCTTGTCGAAAAGTCTGTGGTTTTTGGCATCGAAGGCGAGGCCCGCATCGACGAAAACCTTAAACAGCAGTTCAAGAGCGGTATCGGCATTGCCGGCGAGGTTTTCAATTCGGGTAAACCGCGTCTGATTCAGAACGTTCGCAAAGACAAAAGTTTTGCGTTTCGCGATGCCGAGCGCGACAGCATCAGAACCTTGATCTGCGTACCATTGATGATTAAAGACACCGCCATCGGCGTTATGAACGTCGTCAATCGCCGCGAAGGTCGCTTTAACGACGAAGACCTGCAGACTGCTCTGACCATGGCCAACCAGGCTGCAGTGGTCATCGAAAAATCACGTCTATATAACCTGGCCACCATAGACGGTCTGACCGGTCTTGTCGTCAGAAGACACTTTCAGGCGAAGATCGAAGAGGAATACCGCCGTGCCAGACGCTACAGCAAGCCTTTGTCCTATCTGATGACCGATATCGACCATTTCAAAAAGTTTAACGACACCTACGGTCACCAGACCGGCGATATGGTGCTGCGCGAAGTCGCCAAAATCGTGCGCGACACGGTTCGTGATACCGATATCGCTGCCCGTTACGGTGGTGAAGAATTTGCCGTGATTCTGCCCGAAACCGAACCGGATGGTGCCATGCTGCTTGCCGAAAGACTTCGCCAGCGGGTCGAATCAGCGATCTTTGCCGGCCCGACCGGTGATCTGAAGGTAACCATAAGCGTCGGAGTCTGCTCGATGCCGATCAATCAGCCTGAAAGTGCTACCGAAATGATAAAAATGGCCGACGAAGCACTGTATGTCTGCAAGCGCAATGGCCGTAACCGGGTCGAACGGGCCGAAAATCCTCCGGCTGAACCGGCGCCAGCACCAGCACCTGCTTCGGCTCCTGGGCCGACCCCGGCCTGATTCAGATTTTTTCGAGGTCTTCGCGCTGCAGATTAAGATTCTTCAGAGCCCGATAAAAAGTGGCTTTGTGAATCCCCAGAAATTCTGAAGCTTTCGTGATGTTTCCGCCCGCCAGGCGGTAAGCATGGCGAAGCTCTTCGGCAGAAAATTTTCTGTCGCCGTTGACCGGTTGCTGGATTTTTATGCTGCCATTGCCGATCGCAAGCGTGTTGTCGTCAGGCATGCCGAGTGCAATCGGCTGTCGGTCGGGGGTAATGGCAACTTCGGTATAACCTGATCCGCCAGCATAGCGTGCGGCATTCATGCGTTCCTCATACCATTCCTTGAGAGCCCGAAGCCCGATAACTTCGGTCTGATTCTCGGCGAAAAGTCTTTCCATGAGGTTACGCAATTCTCTGACATTGCCAGGCCACTGATACTGTTTCAGCAGCTGCACCGCTTCACGTGTCAGACAGACGACATTTCGGCCGTATTTCTGGTTGAACTGCCTGATAAAATGCTGGATCAGCAGTTCGAGATCTTCGCTTCTCTGTCTGAGCGGCGGAATACGTATCTGCAGCGCATTGATGCGGTAAAAAAGATCAGATCTGAAAACGTTTTCGAGACTGGCCTTTTCGAGATTGCGATTGGTGGCGGCAATGATTCTGACATCGACCTTGATTGGGTTTTCAGAACCGACCCGCTCGATCTGTGATGTTTCAAGAACGCGCAGCAGTTTGGCCTGCGATAGCTGCGGCAGGTCGCCAATCTCGTCGAGAAACAGGGTGCCGCCATTGGCACGTTCAAAACGACCTCGATGTGACTTGATCGCGCCGGTAAATGAGCCCTTTTCGTGCCCGAACAGCTCGCTTTCGAAAAGAGTATCGGTAATGGCCGAACAGTTCATGGTGACAAACGGGCCCCGGGCCCGCCGACTCATCTGGTGAACCGCGGCGGCAATGCCTTCCTTGCCGGCTCCGGTTTCGCCGGTAACCAGCACTGCGGCGTCAGACAGCGCATACATTCGCACCTTGTTGAAAACCTGCTGCATTGCATCTGAGACGCCGATCAGACCACAGAAGCTTGCTTCTTCGATCATTGCCGGCGGTGTTGCCGAAACTTCCTGAAGTAGAATACTTGTCAGTTCTTCGTTCCCAGGCCCTGGTCTGACTACTGAATCAAGCAGCAGCTGGTGTGTCTGACCCCGGGTATCTTTCAGAGCCACGCGAAAGCCGCTCATGGCTGTGGCATCGTGAGTTCGCTCGATCAGTTCGACTATGCCGGGCAATACCGGTTCAAGAACCTTGTCTACAGGTTTGCCCTGCAGCTCGGCGGCGGTGCGGCCAAGGTAGCCAGCCAGCCACTCAGGCATTTCGTGAATGACGAATCTGCCATCGACCATTTTTACGGTCAGATTGCGACTGGGTGGTAGAAGCAGCAGTGGGTGTCTTTCTGTGTTCATCATATTTTGAAGCATATTACAATTTTGCCCGGTATTTTTCAACCCGCCGTCAGCGAACCGCAAAAATCTGCGGCCTGCAATCAAACGCATGTTTTTGCAAAGCTATGGCAAATTGCAAAAATATCGTCAGGTATTTTCAGGCATCTGCCGATTAGTGACGCGTATTGCCATATCTGAAAGTTCTGTCGGAAAACCTAATGATCAGACCTGAAGCTGTGCAAAGATTACTGCTGGTAACAGCCCTGCTGCTGCAGATGGCTGTGGTTCCTCTGTTTGCTGATGCGATAAAGTTCGAGTTCGACTATGATTCCCGATCATCCGTCGACAGCATGCGCCGTGACTGGAACGCCTATGTCTACAATACCGCCACCACTACTCCGACTTTCGAAAAACAGCAGTATGACAAAAGTTTCATGGGTGGCTACAGCGACCTCTACATGGCGCTCAAATCAGACCTGAACGAAACGCACTATCTCGATATCAAAGAAAATCTGTATTACCGCCATTACAACGACTCAGAACCGCTCAGTCGCGATGTTGCCTCGTTCAGATACCGTGAACTCGACCATCTTCTGAATGTAACCTGGGGCATCGCTGCCGGCGATCATGATTATGCCCAGTTTGATTACTTCAACAATATACTCGAAGTTAAAGATCAGGAGAGTCTCAATTACAAGTCACACCGTGGTCGGGCCCAGTTGACGCATGAATTCAACATGCGTACCGACTTCAGTCTCTATGGCTCTTTCGAAGAACGCGAATATGACTTTGACGTCGACAGTAACTTCAGGGAAGGGCGTGCCGGTTTCGAAGTTGCCTCAAGATTGCCGGGACATGATCGCTATGTACAGGTGGCGGCCTCAGCAAGGGGCAGCAGAGACTATTTTGAAAATTTTCCGGGGGCGATGTCGGCTAAAAATGCAGTTGATTACTACACCACCTATGCGAAGAATCCGCGTGACGACGACCCACAGGCTCGTTACATGCGTGAACGACGCCGCGGCGAGCTCTATCTGCGTGCATTTGGTGAGCTGAACAACCGTGAATACGTGAAACTCGATAACAAGATGGGGGAAGTGGCGGCCGGTTTTGAGACCGCTTACGACGCGGCGGGCGATCTGACTCTGCGTCTGCGCGATACTTACCGCAAAACCGATTTTGACCGCGAATCCCCTCTGTATTTTCACCATGACGGGCACAGTAACTATCTGGCCCTGGCGGTCGATTATTATTACAGCGCCAACATGGCTCAGACTATTACTGTGAGCGATGAACTCAACAAGTTTGTGGAAGCTGGCAGCGAAAATTTCAGAATCAATGCCCTGACCTATGAAGGCTTTTTTACCTACGGAAAATCACGCGCCAGCCTGGTGCTTGGCGCTTTGCGGCGCCGCTATGACGAAAAAAGGGTTTTATACCCTGATGAAGATGAGCTCAGAGCCATTCTTGGTTATGATTATCTGATTACAGAAACGCTCAGATTTCGTATGAAATCCGAATTTGTCGACCGCGACTATCTTGAGTTTGAAAACTATCTTTATTCGACTCACAGTCGAAACGGCTGGCGGGTTGGGGTAGAAAAATCATTCAGTTCTTCGAACTCTCTTGAACTGGCATATCAGGAAAACAACGAAAAGAACGATCTGCATACACAGAATAATCTCGAAGAAAAATCGATTGGGCTCAGCTGGATTTCGCATTTTTGACAGTGAACTGCGGTATTTTATAAATTCAGCGTTTTTGTTGTAGACATCATGGGTATGTGATACAATTAATTGCCTATGCTAGCTATTGCCTTTACCGGAGTAATTCAGCACGAAGTCGAGCAGGCTCAGCTTCGCAGATTGACAGCGTCGGTACGGGCAGAGGCAGGTACAGGCTGCATTGTTGTATGCAATGCTGATGGTTTGTTTGCTTCGGCTGCAAGGCTCGAAGCGCAGATAGAAATGCTCTTTGACAGTGGAATCGATGTGGTTTTCCTTGGTGAACAGGCAATTGCCAGAAACGCCGGTCGTTCTGCACTTATGCAGTCTGATCGTCCTCTGATAAGGCCTGCAAACCTGGCAGAAGCATGCCCCGGGCGCGGTTCGCTGCTTTTTGGCGGCGCCGAAAAATCATTCTGGATGCTCAGTGTGGTCGACGGTACCGGAAAAATTCCGGTTGAGCCACCGCACGTTTTTCTTGATAAATTTTTCAGAAACAAAACCGACGACTTACCCGTAATCATTAATGTGAATGGCACAGACTTCGATTATCGTCAGGCTCTTGCATGGCGATACGGTTCTGATAAGGCAGGTATTTTTGTTTTTGGCTGTGGTACCGGTTTTCCGACCGTTATCGCTTCCATGGAGTCAGAGGGCTGTTTTCTGCAGCATGATACCGGTTCAGTAGTTACCGGTCGCTCGATTGGTGGGCTGACGCCAGCGTGCTGGTGGCAGCGTGAGATAGAAAGATTGCCGGTGGCGCCAGTCTCTGAATGGGGGTTGCTGCGCTGTGATTATACGGTGGTCTGGCTCGACGGAAACGGGAAACCGCAGAAATATCTGCAGAAAACTGTCATGTTATGACTGCAGTGATTCGACTGAATGTTTGATACGTCAATTTAAGGAGACCACAGCAAGGTGGCCGAAGGTTTAAAGGTTTTACATCAGCAGCTTCTCTACGAAGCCCAGAAGCAGATTCTTTCCAGCGGAAAGAATACCGATGTGATTCTTCAAATTCTCAGCCGTACTTCTGTCGACCTCTTTGGCAAAAAGGGTTTCGGCGTTCTTTTTTACGACGCTTCGGCCCAGACTTCACGAATAAGATTCAATGATGGCTTCGGCGAAAAGTCACTCAACTTTCACTGCGAAGAATTCACCCGCAGTAAGCTTGAAAGACGGCCTTTCCCGACTGGCCCGGTTGCTGATGAAAGCGGCGAAACGCATGTTCTGATTCCTCTCGGGCCAGATAATGATCCATTTGGGGTTCTCCTGCTCCAGGAAATGTCGAGCAGCGAGGCTGTGGCGCTGACAGCCTTCCGTGAACTGGCAACCACCTCGATCAGCACCTTCCTTGAGGTTGAGCTGGTCAGACTGCGCATGGAAGAAATGGGAGCTCTGCTCGAAGTTGGCCGTGTCGTAAGCTCGACTCTTGATCTGCGCGAATTGCTTACCAAGATTATGAGTACCGCAACCAAGGTTATGCGTTGCGAAACCTCGACGGTCTATCTTGTTGATGAGCAGACCAATGAATTGTATTTTCACATTGTTTCGGGCGACCCGAATGTTGGCGCCAAACTTCAGGAAATTCGCCTGCCGATGGGTACCGGTCTGGCAGGCTGGTGCGCACAGAACAACAAGCCCGTAATCGTTCCCGATACCGAAAAAGATCCGCGCTTTTTCAAGGGTGCCGATAAAAAATCGGGCTTTGTCACCAGGTCGATGATTTGTGTGCCGATGCGGCTAAAAGACAGAGTTGTCGGTGTTCTGCAGGTTCTCAACCGCACCGGTGATATTCCTTTCAACGAACACGATCTTGAAACTCTGGAGAATGTCGCCAATCAGGCGGTTTCAGCTATCGAGAACGCCCGACTCTACGAAAATATTCAAAAAGTTTATCTTTCTACCATCGAAGTTCTTGCCACCGCGATCGATGCGAAAGACCCATACACTCAGGGCCATTCGCGCCGGGTTACCCAGTATTCAGTCGCAATTGCCGAAGAACTCAACCTGCCGCCAAAAGAAGTCGAAAGCATCAGATACGCAGGCCTTCTGCACGATGTCGGCAAAATTGGTATCAAAGACAGCATTATCCGCAAGCCCGGTCGTTTGACCGACGAAGAATACGCCATCATCAAAAAACACCCGGCAATTGGTGCCAAAATTCTGCGCCCGGTAGACTTTCTCGCCGACAAGATCCCCGGCGTACTTCACCACCACGAATATTATGACGGTCGCGGTTACCCCGAACATCTCACCGGTGAAAGTATTCCGCTCGCCGGTCGCATTATCTGTGTTGCTGACGCTTTTGACGCCATGACCACCAATCGACCTTACCGCAAAGGTTTGACGGTTAAAACTGCGGTCGGCGAACTGCAGAAATTCTCGGGCAAACAGTTTGATCCGGTCTGTGTCGAAGCATTCATGCGCGCCTTTGACCGCAAGCTGTTCCAGTATTTCGCCAAGGTCGAAGATTCTGACGATATGGTTCTCATCGACGACGAGAGCGAAAACCGCGACCCGGCCGAAGGCATTCATGGCGAACTCGACAGCCAGCCATATCCGCCCATGGCTGCCCATGAAATGAAAGAAGAGAAAAAGCCCGGTAATTCAGATCATAACCCATCAGAAAAGCCGGCTCTCGAAAGCCAGCCTTATCCGCCGGTTATTCCACCGCATGCCGAAGTCAAGGCCGATGACAAGGTTCAGCCTGATAAACCGTCATCGCAGCCTTACCCGCCAATCAGCGGCAACGAAAAACCTGAATAATTCAGTTTAAAGCAGAAGCCCCCGAAAAGCGAATTTCGGGGGCTTCTGTTATTCAGCAGGGGCTTAGCCGACAACACGAAGTTTTGGCTTGCCCTCAGGCTTCTTCTGGGATTCGTGGCGGGGTTTTTCGTTGTGAATCATGTCGCGGTTGGGTGCGAACGAAGGTACGATTTCCTGGAAACCTCTGATAATATTGCGCGGTTTGCCGACTCTGGCGGCCATTTCAAGCTTTTCTACCTGAGCCATTAAAGCCTGCTCGTCAACTTCTTCGGGTTTGGCGATGAATATTTTACTGTTACGGGTGGCAGTAATGCCTTCAGAAGCAGTCAAAAGTTCTTCATAGAGCTTTTCGCCGGGTCTGATGCCGGTGAACTTGATTTCGATATCTCGCCCGACTTCGAGGCCGGCGAGTCTGATGAGGTCTTCGGCCAGGTCGACGATTCGCACCGGTTCACCCATGTCGAGAATGAAGACTTCGCCGCCCTTGCCATAAGCTCCGGCCTGAATGACCAGTTTGCTGGCTTCCGGGATTGTCATGAAATAGCGGATCATCTTCGGGTGGGTAATGGTGATCGGGCCGCCCTTTTCGATCTGTTCCTTGAACATTGGTATTACACTGCCACGGCTGCCAAGAACATTGCCGAATCTGACCGCGACAAATCTGGTCTGGCTGCGCCTGGCATAGCACTTGAGAATCATTTCCGAGACGCGCTTGCTCGCTCCCATGACCGAGGTCGGGTTGACCGCCTTGTCGGTTGAAATCATCACAAATCTTTCGACTTTGGCGTTGTGAGCGGCATCAACCAGATTCCGGGTGCCGAGAACATTGTTTTTAACCGCTTCTTCAGGATTGAGTTCCATTAAAGGAACATGCTTATGGGCGGCGGCATGAAACACGATTTCGGGCTGATGGGCCTGAAACAGGTGCCCGATCTTTTCGCGGTCCTGAATGTCGGTAATGATCGGAATCAGAACCGTATTGCCAAGTTTTGTGCTGCCGAGCAGTTCCTGGTGGGTTTTAAAAATGCTGTTTTCACCATGGCCAAGCAGTAGAAGCTTTTCTGGCTGAAACGGCAGAATCTGCCGGCAGATTTCGCTGCCGATACTGCCGCCGGCGCCGGTTACCAGAACCGTTTTGTTGGTTACATAGGCGGCAATTTCGGCAAGATTGATTTCGGAAGGCGGACGGCGCAGCAGGTCTTCAATTGCGATATCACGCAGTTGCAGACTGACGAGTTTGCCACCGATGATATCCTGAAGGCCCGGCAGGGTTTTGAACCTGACGTTGGTATTCTGGCAGAGTTTGACGATTCTTCTGAGTTCTCCGCCCGCCGCTGATGGAATTGCGATGATAATCTCATCTACCAGAAAATTTCTGGCGATTTCGGCGAGGTTTTCTGTGGTACCAAGCACTTTAACACCGTGAATAATCTGATCTTTCTTTTTGGGGCTGTCGTCGATAAGGCCGACCACGTCGATAGGCAGGTTGATGTTGCGTTTGATTTCACGCAGAATGCTTTCACCACCCTGGCCTGCACCAACAATAAGAACCCGTTTGGCTTTGTCGTTTGATCGGTTGAAAAGCCAGCAACGGAAAGGGCTCATCTCGACGACGTTAAGCAGAACTCTTGGCGCAATACGTGATGCTCCGATTAAAATCAGACTCAGCATCCAGTCGATGACAAAAACTGCACTCAGACTCGGAAAAGCTTCCATAAAGAAGATCGAGCAGAATTTGAGCATAGAATAACCGGTTACAGCAGTAAAAACCGCGACCATATCCGGCAGCGAGGTAAATCTGAGAGTGCGGTTATAAAGGCCCATGGACCAGAAGCAGACCATGCCAACCGGAATAAGCACCGGAATGATAAAAAGCAGATATTGAACGTGCTGTGGTTCGAGTTTGTCGAATTTCAGCCAGATGGCAGCAATGAGTGAAAACGAAATGCAGATAGTATCTGCAAGAATGAAAATCAGCTTTCTAATTGGAGTCATAGCCGCTCAGTGTACCCCTTCCAGACCCGTAACCTGTTAATTTAGGCAAAATTCTAGCACGGTATTATCAGATTGTCGACTTTTTTGTACCGATTTTGACTGTCACAATGATGAAAAAAAATATCATCTGCCAGGTGAATTATGTCGATTTCTGGTATATGGAGACAACGTCTGAACAGATGAGTGCTTGTCAGCAGACAATGATTGTCAGAAGGCAATGCGGCACCTGTGGTGCGGCAAACATTTCTGCCGCAAGGTTTTGTGGCAGTTGTGGTGCAAAAATGCTGCCGGCAGTAACTGGCCGTCGCAAAAGGTCACGGCGCCGCATGTATTTCCGGGCGGTTCTTGCACTGGCCGGAATTCTGATTGCCGCTTCAGCGGTCATGAGTTACCAGCTTTTCAACAGAACCGATGGCGTAAAAGTTTCGCCAATGCCGTTTGCCGATGTGCCTGTTGACCATCCGGTTTACCGTACATGCCGAAATCTGCTCGAAATTCAGGCTGTGAGCTATAGAAAGATTCTCGAATTTGCTCCACATGAAACAATTTCACCGGCTGAATGGAATCATGCCCTGAACTCGGCTGCGGCCCACATGAAAACACCTGTGCCCGCCGAAGCAATACTGGCTGAAAACTCAACTGTTACGGTTGATTCTTTGCGCCGTCGGGTCGAAATACTTGATGGCGACCCTGAGTGGGTAAGTGACGTCTCACGCATCAAGGCATATTTTTGTCTTGAGCAGATATTCTTTGGTGCGAAAGGCAGAAAATGAAGCGACTGATTTATCTTTTCTATTTCTGCGTTCTGCTCACAGCAGTTTCGTGGCGCCTTGCAAATGCCAGTTCTGAACTGCCGGAACTGATGTCTGTAAAACTTCAGGAAAATCAGGCCGGAACCGACCTGATTTTAACATTTAACCGTCTGGTCAGGCCAACAACAAGGTTTTCTGGGCCAGCAAACTGTCTGACACTCGATTTTATTGACGTCTCCATATCTGATAATCTTACTGACCGGGCTTTTGCCGGCAGAGATCTTAAGATCGGCTGGGTGGCCATTTCCCCGTTAAAGGAAAATCTTATTCGAGCCAGGCTGTACATTCAGCCGCATTGCCTTGCCGCAGTTCGCTATTCAGATCAGGATGTGGTTGTCAGGTTGACAGAGAAAACCCAGATTAAGCCAGACCAGAATGGCGAAAGTCGTAACCTGCTTAATCCACACGAAGACAAAAATTCTCCGGCGGTAATCAGCCTGCAGGAAGCCCCATTCAGGCCGGCAGTCGAAGAGCTTGCCGCACAGGCTGGTATTGAACTCAAACTTTCAGGCAAGTTGCCAGAATTATTCAGCCTGGAATTCGAAGCTTCGAGCCCTGTCGAGGCTCTGCAGGCAATTGCCGATATCTGCAGCCTCAGATTTTATCGTAAAGGTAAAATCTGGTTTATGACCGGAGTCTGATTATGATCAAAGCTGTTAAATCATTTCTTGCACTGGTCTGTCTGCTCAGCTGTCTGGTAATTTTTTCGGCTTTTGGCTTTCAGAAAAATGACGAAATGCTGACCCGTCTTGATCTTGCACTGATTTTTGAAAGCATTCTTGAAAAGCGCGAAATAACGGCTCAAGGGCAGTCGGTTCCGTCTTTTTTCGATCTCAGGGATGACCGTCTGCTGGCAGTTTTTCGTACTCTTTCTTTGAAACTTATTGAAGGATATCCAGACGGAAGCTTCAGGCCTGAAGAAAAGTTGAGAAATCTGGAAACCATCTGTTATCTTCAGAAACTGGCCAGATGTCTGCGGAAAAATCAACCAGAAGCTTACGAAACCAGACAGTTGATGCGTCTTTTTGCCTACCAGAGCCAGCCGGAAGTCATTCTTTCAGGCAACCTGCCAGCGGGGACCTTCCCTTCAGAGCTGGGTGAGCCCGACGGGTTTGTTTCGCGAAAAGCTTTCCAGGAGTTGATGACAGCACTGTTGAGCGAAAATGGCCGGCTGAATTTTCAGCTTTCAGGCAGAGTCATTCATGCTGTGACCGGTCATGCCGTGGCCGGGGCCTGTATTGCTGCCGGCAGTAAAGCCGTAGTTGCAGATCAGGCCGGTAATTTCGCTATCGATCTTGGCGAAATCAGCCGTTCTGATGTCACGCTCTTTGCTGCAGCAGAGGGGTTCAGACCCTGTGAAATGAAAAAAGATCTCAGACTGAGTTCGAATGTTGTATTCCGGCTGAAACCTGAGAAAGCCCGCGCCTCGTTCTGAAGTATTTTCAGCGATTCTGGCTGTAGTCGGTAAGAGCCCAGCAGTCATTGGGTTCTTTGCTTATCAGTCCCTGTTTTTCAAGCTCTGAGAGCAGTGCAATTATTTTTTCGGGTGCTGATCCGAGAACTTTTTCCAGCTGGTCCTGGCTGCAGGGGTGGCGCAGCAGCAGTTTGAGTATGTCAGATGACGCGGCCGGTCTGCTCCAGCTGCTCACTTTTGGCGGTATCAGACTGTGTTCAAAAGCTGTCGAAACCGGAACTTTCAGCTGCAGAAGGTCTCTGAAACGGTTAAGGCGACTCTGATCGGCGGTTTTTATTTCGCTGGCAAGCGGTACCCGAACTGCAGTATTGAGGTAGACAGATTCAAGTTTTTCAATGCTGTTCAGGTATTCGCTCAAAGCCATGATTTCCGCTTCTGAATCGTTGATTCCGGGGCAGACAAATATTTCAATCTCCACTTTACCCGAAAAAGCCGCCGTAAAAAGTCTCAGCCCGTCAAGAATTGCCGGCAGCAACAGGTCGCTGGTTGGCCGGTGAATTTTTTTGAAAGTTTCTGGATTGACTGAGGTCAGGGTTGGCAGCAGCCGGTCAGCCAGCAGCAGCTCGTTGCGGACTTCGGGCATGTATAGGAGCGAAGAGTTGGTGATGACGCAGGTCGGCGCGCTTCCCAGCTTTTTGATTTCGGCAAGGATATAACCCAGTCCAGAATGCAGAGTTGGTTCGCCTGTGCCTGAAATTGTTATCCAGTCAGGTACGGCGATTTCCTTGAGTGTTTCGCGAAGTTCTGCGAGCACTTCGTCAGGATTGCAGAATTCGCGCCGCTCCGAGGTGTGAAAAGTGGTTTTAGAAAGTTGGCAGTAAAGGCAGTCAAAAGAGCAGGTTTTCGTCGGCGTCAGATCGACCCCGAGAGAAATGCCCAGCCGGCGCGAAGGCACCGGCCCGAAGATGTAGGTTCTCATTTTCTGTCAGCACATTTTCCGGCGTGTAGAAAGTAGTAGGCGCCGATCATGGCGAAAATTGCCACAAACGGGACGATGACGACATAAAGTGACGAAAACGGCCGCGTTGGGTTCATCTTTTCGCGGGCTTTCATAAGGTTTTTCAGGGTTTTTTCGAGTTCCTTGCGGACTTCGGCGTCAGTAACGTTTTTAATTGAGGTACGCAGTTCAGTAATAGCCTCATCGAGGCTTGCGAGTGAAGTTTCCCTGGTCATTGATTTTCCTCCTTCTGTGGTGCAGCCAGACTGGTGCCCAGCCGTTCATCAAGTTTCTTCAACTGATCGTTGTTGAGGTTCATGCCTTTGATGCGACCTAAGACTGTTTTTGCATCAGATTCTCGACCCATCTGGCGGTAACGGTCAGAAATCACGAACATACTGTCGGGGTCGATAAAGCTGGTTTTTAATGCTTTCTGGTATTCTTCAGCGGCAGCGGACCCCTGTCCTGAAGCCAGAAACAGGTCGCCGATTCTTATAAATGGCGCCGGACTCTGGGCGTCGTGGTTCATGGCGGTTTTATAGGCTTCGAGTGCCTGTTGATGCTGTCCCATTTTCTTCAGGACATCACCCTGCAACAGATACAGGACAGGCATGTCTGTCTGCTGGGCCAGACCATTCTGCACTACAGCCAGTGCTTCAGAAGTCAGGCCTTCTTCGAGCAGTGCAGTGGCAAGAGGTTCGATGCCACGCGGATCATTTCTCAGGCTCTTCTGACTGTAGCGCGGGAAACCTTCGAGCTGGTCCGGGTTGCTGGCGCTGACCTGTTCGGTTATCTGGGCGGCCAGATTGTGCATGCCGACGTCGGAATAGCTGTTGGCAAGGGCTTTGAGTGCATAGATATTCCGAGGATCGAGCTTGAGGGCTTTAAGATACCATACCGCCGCTGATTGATGTCTGCCGGTCGCGGTATAGACCTTGCCGAGATTCATCAGAGCGTTGAAATTAGCCGGATTATGTGCCAGAACCGTTTTGAATGACTGGATTGCCTCGTTGTAGAAGCCGCCTCTGGCGTATTCAAGTGCCCGTTCATAGTCAGGATCAACCGGACTTTCAGTAATTACACTGTTCGGAACGATAATGGTTTCTGCCTGGCCAGTTGACGGCTCGACCTGAATACTGAGTGGCGGTGGTGGGGCTGCAAGCGATACGGTTGCCGGAACTGCCGCAGATTCTTCGCCCAGAGCCTTGAGAATTCTGGCGGCGTATGGGTCCTGGGGGTTGAGGGATGCTTTTGAGGCTTCCCATAGGGCGCTGGCGCGATCTTTGGCTCCATTCTGAATTAGATTCAGGCCGGCGAAATAGCGAAATTTATTGTTGAAAGGCTCTTTGCGTATCGCCTTTTCAAAATATGTTGCAGCTTCGTCATGGTTTCCTGATTCCATTTCGAGTTGCCCGAAATTGAACAGTGTAGTCGCGTGATCGGGGTTTTTTGTCAGAATCTGGTTCCAGAAAACTCTTGCCTGGGCAAAATTGCCCATGCGTGCCATGACCTGGCCGCGTTCGCTGAGCAGTTCAAACTTGTCTGGATAGGTTGTTTCAAGCTGGTCCAGTATTTTAAGAGCTTCTGCATGGCTGCCTTTCTGATACAGGCAGCGGGCATGATGCAGTTGCCCCTTCGCCGATTCTGGTTCAGCTTTTAAAAAGGTTTCGATGGTTGCCAATGCTTCATCGACCTGCCCAAGCTTTTCACTGGCAACGCTGAGTTTATACAGGGCCCAGGTTTCACCCGGAAAGCTCTGCGAGATCGAAGATAAGACCGCTTTCTGTTCGGTCAGATTGCCGGTTTTTTCGTGCAGTTTGAGTTTTTCGAGCCATGCTTCAAGATTAAGATCGGTTTCAGGCATTCTCGCTACGGTTACTGCCGGAACATCCTGGCTGAGAGAGGTCTTGAGGGCAGCGGCTTCCGCATCGCCAGGGTTGTCGGTGAGAATCTGGTCGAGAATCAGACCGGCTTTATCTGGTTCGCCCATCCGATGCAACAGTTTGGCCTGGGCAATCATGCCAGGGACAAAGTCCGGGCTGGTTTCCTGAAGCGACTTGACCAGGCGTTCCGCTTCCATCAGCCGGTCATTGCTTATTAATATTTCAGCAAGTCCGGTTTTAATCTGCGGTTTGTCAGGAAGTACATTCATGGCTTCTCTGAGAATAGTTTCAGCCTCGGTGAGGTTGCCGCTTTCGATAAGTTTTCTGCTGGTTTTGTCATAAACATCTGCGAGTTTCTGCTCGACTGCTACAGGCTGGTAGTTTTCTTTCAGCAGTTTCTTCAACAGTTCAACCGCTTCGCTGGGAATATCGAGCTCGATGGCCGAATCGGCCATGGCCATCATACAGCGATGGAGCTCATCGGAAAAATCGCGGTTTTCCGGGGCGAGCTTGACAGCTGCTTCAAGGCTCTTTTTGGCCTTGATCAGTTCGCCCTTTTCTAGCAGGGCCCGACCAAGAAGAAAGTGGGCTCTGGCATCGCCAGGGTTATCGTCAATTCTCGATGATGCGAGTGAAATTGCTGTGGCGAAGTCTTTGCTGTCAATTGCGGCTCTGACTTTGGTATTCTCTTTCCAGTTTGAATACTGAGTTTCTTTTTCTGATTCGATAACGGTTTCGGTCTTACTGGCTACCGGGTTTGATTTTTTCCTGCCGCCGCAGCCGCTCATGCCGGTAGCGACCAGCGCACCGGCAACTGCCAGTGACAAAGCTTTTTGATAATATCGCATCTGATACTCCTCGATTAAAGGAACAGTTCGCTGACCGAACGTTTCTCAAAGATTCTTCTGATGGCTTCGCCGACCAGGGGGGCGAGCGAAAGCACATTGATATTGCATTTTTCGATCTTTTCGCGGCTTATCGGCACTGAGTTGGTGCAGACAATTTCTCTGACCGGAGAATTCGGCAGTCTGTCTGAGGCAGGGTTAGACAGCAGAGCATGTGTGCAACAGGCCACAACTGATTTCGCGCCTTTTTCCATGAGGCTTTCGGCAACATTAACCAGGGTGCCGGCGGTGTCGATGATATCATCGATAACAATCGCGTGTTTTCCGGCCACATCACCGATTACGTTCATGACGACGGCCTTGTTGCTTTCGGGGCGGCGCTTGTCGATAATCGCCATCGGCAGGTTGAGCTTTTTACCAAACTGGCGGGCGCGCAAAACACCGCCGGTATCGGGTGACACGACGACATGGTCGGTCAGATCGCGCTTAAGAAAGTGTTCTGCCAGCAGGCGACTGGCTGACAGGTGATCGACCGGAATATCGAAGAAGCCCTGCAGTGCCGGATCATGCATGTCGATGGTCATCATGCGGTTGGCGCCTGAGATGGTGATGATGTTGGCTACGAGTTTTGCGGTAACCGGCTCACGGCCGGTGGTTTTCTTTTCCTGACGGGAATAGCCGAAATAGGGCACTACCGCGGTTACGCTTGCGGCTGAAGCACGTCGCAGCGCGTCCATGGTGATCAGGAGTTTCATCAGGTTTTCGTTTACCGGCGGACAGGTTGGCTGAATGATGAAGGTGTCGCAGCCGCGCACCGACTCTTCGATTCGGCAATAAAGCTCGCCATCAGCGAAAGAGGTGTGCATGATTTTGCCTTCGGGAATATTGAGATAGCGGCAGACTTCAGAAAACAGGGCAGAGTTGCCTTCGCCCGAAAAAACCTTGACTCTTGAATTGTGCATTTTACCCTCCTGATGGGTGTCGGTCCGGCATTCAACTATCGCCTTCAATTACCGAGAACGGAGTGATTTTCATGTTGTCAGCAACAGTGGTGTTACTGATGACGCAGTGCTCAATCTTGTTGTTTCTGCCGATTATCGCGTCAGTGATGTGGCAGGCCGGCCCGATGACACTGTCACGGCCGATGCGACATTTTCCGGAAAGCATGCAGCCCGGGTGAATTGTCGTATCTGGTTCGATTTCAACTTCGGGGCCGATAAAGGTGTTTTCAGGGCTGGTTATGGTTACGCCGCTTTCCATGAGGCGGATCAGAATCTGTTTCTGCAGAATGGCACTGACTTCGGCAAGATGCTGGCGACTGTTAATGCCAAGGGTCGATGATTCGTCTTTTTCGATGCAGGCAATGACTGGTAAACCTTTTTTAACAGCTGTCTCGACAAGATCGGTCAGGTAATATTCCTTTTGCCGGTTATTGGGAGTCAGTGAAAAGATGTTGTCGAAAAGAAAGGCTGAGTCAAAAAGGTAAACGGCGAGGTTCACTTCTTTAACCCCGAGTTCTTCGGGGGAACAGTCTTTGGCTTCACGAATGGCCTTGACCATGTTGTTCTGCCGCAGGACCCGGCCATAATTACCGGGTTCGCTCATCATCAGAGTCATCATCGTGATCGCAGGTTTCTGCTGCCGATGAATCTCGACCATCTTCTGCAGTGTTTCAACCGAGATCAGCGGTGTGTCGCCGCAGACAACCAGCAGATTGTCGGGACGATCGTTGCAGGCTTTGGCATAGCACTGAACCGCATGGCCGGTTCCGAGTTGTTCGGTCTGTTCGACGAAATTCAAATTGTCGGCCTTGAGTGATTGCCTTACCAGATCGCTTTTGTAGCCGGTAACCAGAATGGTTTTTTCGCAACCGACCGCTTTGACTGCATCGATAACGTAGGCAACCATTGGCCGGCCAAGAATGGGGTGTACGACTTTGGGCAACTCCGATTTCATGCGCGTGCCTTTGCCGGCAGCAAGAATCAGAGCGTGTAGTTTCTGCGACATATGCAAACCTCGGTTCAAGTTTTCAGCGGTCATTATACACAGTTTTGCCTTTTTGTAACACCCGCCAGAAAAACTGCATGGCTACGGGCGGCAGCGTTTTCGAAGCCGCGGGTATAAAGAAAAAACCCCGCAACCGCGGGGTGATAATTTAAACAGGGGTGGGAGGATTCGAACCTACGAAATGCCTGCTCCAAAGGCAGGTGCCTTACCACTTGGCTACACCCCTATACCTGTAAATCCAGGTTCTCGAAAGATATCATAACTGAGCCCGTGGCGCAACCGGGCAAATTCATCATCGGTCAGGCTGGCCCGGAATGCCGGGAGCGTTAAGCTCGTCTTCGAAAGCCCGCAGTATTGTGCCGGTCAGATATTCAGAAAACTCTGTGCTCAGCGAAAATACCTGCTCGCGCCAGGTGCCGTCGGGCATTTTCCGGCTCGGCATACCGACGAAGTGCCCACGCGCCGAAGAAAAAATCTGAAAATCCTTGATTACCAGAGTTTCGTCGATTGTGACGGAGGCAAAGCCGAGAAGTTTGCTTTTTGGCGCTTTGAGGATCTGAATTCGCACATCGGTAATTTTCATGATCTTGAAAAAAACCGCCAGGTCAGAATTTCAGTATGAATTCGGTCCAGACTTTGGTGTCTTTATTGGATCTGGGTTCTGTGACCTCAGGTCGGACTTCGTTGTCAAAACCCGCTTTAATCTGAACATTGCTGGTAGCATCGACTATACCTTCGACCTGAAGCTTCTCTTCAGATTCAAAGGTGTCAATCATTGAACGTTTAAAAGAAACCTTACCCTTCAGGGTGGGTTTAAAGCTGTATATTGCCTCAAGATAATATCGAGAAGCAAGTGCTGCCGCCTTTTCGTGTGATTCTGGCTGATCCGGGGTGCCGGGAACAGGTGTTACGGAAGAACCCCGCAAAGCGCCTGCACCAGAGTTGCTTTTTGAAAATGTTATCTGCGGCGTATGCTTTTGCTCGTATTCGCCATAAATCTGAAGCCGGCCGTTGGTTCCGGCAATTGTCAA